>JAYPYG010000007.1:0-36770 GCA_038280095.1 Fidelibacterota bacterium
CTAAAAAACTAAAAGATATTATGATTAAGGATATTCAAGCAGCAACTACAGACACTGATCAGGAAGAAGTAGCAAAAAAAGTGGCTCAATATAATTACCTTGCTTTGCCTGTGGTCAACAGGCAAAACAGATTTCTTGGTATTGTTACTATAGATGATATCGTTGATATTATAAGGGAAGAGGCGTCTGAAGATTTTTTACAAATGGCTGGCGTGGGAAAAGACAGAGAAATTCTCTTAAAATCTCCCTTTGAGAATGCACGGTCTAGAGCGCCCTGGATCCTTGCAAGCCTCTTAGGAGGTATTTGTGCTGCTGCTATTATTAATTACTTTAATAGCCTGTTAGAGCAAATAATTATTTTAGCTGCATTTATACCAGTTATAATTGGAATTGGCGGTAATGTTGGTACGCAGTCTTCAACCATTGTAGTTAGAGGACTAGCCACTGGAAGAGTAGATGTCACAAACACCCTTCCATTAATTTTAAAAGAAGTGGTTGTAGGAAGCTTGTTGGGCTTAACATACGGCTTGTTGGTAGGTCTAGCCTCAGAATATATAACAGGAAGCTCTATGAACAACTTAGGCCTTGTAATAGGGTTAAGCATATTTTGTTCAATGACTATTGCAACCGCAGTAGGAGCTAGTGTACCTATTGTTCTTAAAAAACTTAATTTTGATCCTGCAATATCCACAGGTCCATTTGTTACCACTGCAATAGATATTATAGGGGTTGCTTTATATTTTTTAATTGCTTCAACCATTCTAATAAATTGATAAGAATTCTTTACATCACAGCTTTCCTTTGCTCCCAGCTTTTTGCCAGTAATGAGCTAGAATACAATATTTCATTTGAATATTGGCTTAATGAAGACCTAAAAATTTTTGCGGTTGATGATGTTATTAAACTAGAAGTGCAAGATGATGCAATTAATGTGTCCTCACATAGCTGGTTTGGTGAAATATTGTTAGAAGAAAATATTAAATATAACAATCAATCTTTTTTACAAAATAGTATTTTTAATAAAATTCTATTTGATAAGACTATTTCAGAAGAAGATTCATGGATTGATGGATATAGCTTGCTTAATGATAAAACAATCAAAGTCAGGTATCTTTTTAGCTCAACGGAAGATGATTTAAGGCTGTATCGCATGGATATTAAAGAATTAAATAAAGATGGTGATGATAATAAAATAAATAATGTAATTTTGAATAGTGATATCATGATAGTTTGGACTAATTTAGATAAAGAAATAATCAAAATTAGTCTAAAGTATAATGGTGCTACTTATGTATTAAAATTAAATGAAGAATAAGTATCTATACATATTAAACGTTTTATTTTTGGGCGCATGCGCTGCCCCCTCTTCTAACCTTGAACTTTTAGATAGTCAAGCGGATAAAACGGGATATTTATTTTATATAAATAGCGATATAAACCTTCACATGTCCGAACTAAAAGACAAATTAGTTTTTCCAGCAAAAGGATATGGGGTGCCTGATAATCTCAACCTGCTACCAAACGCTAAAAGAGCTTATAGGTCAGGTTATCATATGGGCGTCGATTTCTCTTCTCCAATGAATTATCCTATCAGAGCAGTATATGGTGGAATAATAGTAAGAAGCAATGCCCATCAGCAAGATGTTGATATCAACACATATAATTATTTTTTAAATCTTTCATCGCTGCTAGATAAAACCCCAGATGACATTTACAACTTTATTCTTCTTGGTAAATCCATTATTATAGATCACGGATATAATATTACTGATAAATACAGAACTATTACTGTTTATTCACACCTTGACTCTATAAGCGAAGGACTAGTGGCAGGAGATTTAGTTAAAAAGGGCGACATAATAGGCATGTCTGGCAATACTGGAACCTCTTCTGGGGCGCTACAAAACTATAAAGGTGCTCATTTACACTGGGAGATGTTTTTTGATGATTCATCAGGAAGGTATTTTGTGGGACAAAATATTCCAGATGATATTTTAAAACAGAATATAGAATTATTATTTATAAATTAAATTCAACGCTTACATAAGGAGATCAAATGAAGAGACTGTTATTAATAATAATATTTATTGTTGCGTGTGATACGCATCAACAAAATGAGAAAAACTATCTTTTCTATATAGATAAAAATGATAACCTCTCTTTAGATGAGATGACAAATAAAATTACTGCGCCATGTGGCTCTGCTAAGAATTTTCCACCATTGAAACAGTTACCAGGAAATATTTTAAACTATCTTTCAACAAAAGATATTGGAATCAATTTTGATTGTGATAAAGGGGGAGAGGTGTATCCAATTGGGGAAGGAATTGTAATTGACGTTATAGAAGACAAGCTTGATATCAAAATGTTAGACCATTATCAAAAACTTATAGAAATGTCCGATTACCTACCCTATGACGTAAGACAAATGTTTTATAGAAAACACGTAATAATTGATCATGGTAAATACTTCACCCAAAAATATAGAACCATAGCTATTTATACAAACCTTACAGATGTACCTGAAGCGCTTCAAACGGGAAGCATTGTAGCTGGAAGGGCATCAATAGGAAAAATAAATACCTCTGAAATTGACTTTCTAACATCTTTTACCGGATTTTCAGAACTTGATTCAACTAAGGTTATTGTCAAAGAAAACGTAGTCAATGTAGACATATTCTTTGAAAAAGATGAGATAACAAGATATTACCTAGGACAAGGAATTGATGTTGAATCAAACAAAATTCAGGAGTTTTTCAATTACGCCCAATAGAAAATGGGCCTTGTTTAAGTAACAAAGCCCATTTTAAAAAAAGATAACTACGAATTAACTGCTATTAGAAGCTAAAAGACACCTCTAATGAACTATAATCGTCAAAGTATTCCTTAGACTGTCTTAAAGAGTAAGCAACTGATAATACAGAAGTTCCTATATCAATATTGGCACCCATTCCAACTGAAAAGCCCCAATTGCTTTCTGTATAATCTGCCCAATCTACGTCTGACATTCCAACTTTTTGATCACCAGTTTGGACATTCATAGTACTACCAGCACCAAACCAAATATCCTTCATGTGATATTTAGCACCAACTGAAAATGTGTTAAGTTGATACGAAAAGTTCTCAAAACTGCTTGAAAACATTAAGTTGCTACTTAACGCATATCCTACAGAAATTGCCAAAGATGTAGGTAGTGGGTTGTCAGCAGCTATTACTTGGAAATTCTCGTTATTTGTTCCAGGTTGAGTTCCGCTAGGAGTGAGAGCTTGCTCTAATCCTGTGCCCCCATATTCCATTCTAGTTCCCAGATTTTTTAGTGCTACACCAACGTGAAGCTTTTCTGATGGAAATGAATACTGAACACCTAAATCTAATGCTAAGGCGGTAGCAGATACATCATCCATTGTTTCAGAAACAATTTTACCTGTTGCGCCCACTCTTACTCTGTCACTTATTTTACGACCTAGTCCTAATTGGGCAACATAGAATGAAGGGCTAAAAGTACTTCCATCTCCCTCTGTTGCCTCTGCTGTAGTTCTAGCAATATCACCGAAATCTAATATTCTTATTCCAGCTGCTATTGTCGTATTATCTGATAATGGCATACCAAATGTAAAATTTGATAAATTTGTATCAGCAATATATTCCCCATTTGATGTTGATCCGCTTAGGCTATTTATTGCTGAGAGTCCTGCGGGATTTGAAAACAATGAATTAACTCCATTTACGGTCGCGCCGTTTGATGAGGACAATGCAATATTCTCGCTCCCTTGCAATATTAATAATTGCGCTCCAGCAGCAGTACCAGCTGAGTTAAGCGTACCAGCATGTGATACGCTTAACATTGCTAAAACTGCTAAACTAGAAAATATTTTATTTATTTTTTTATTTATGTTCATAGTTTATCCTTTAATATGTATCAATTCGCATTTCAGGCTGTACTACCGCAAGTTTTAAAACTTTTTCTTCACCTCGCGTTGCGACGTGAGCAAAGTACATTCCACTTGCTACTGGTAAGCCGTATTCATTATTAAGATCCCAGGTTAAATGTTGTGAACCTGCATCGTTATGTTTCAATAATCTTACCAATGTACCGTCAACTGCAAATATTCTTACTGTTGTTTCTCCTTCGATTGGAAGATTACTAAACATGACACGTTGATCATATTGATTGCTCTCTTCTTTCATTGCGCCGTAGTAAGGATTTGGCCAAGCAGTAATATTAGCTAGGTCATACTTTTTCCTTTCTGGCATAAGTTGAGATGAATCAAGAACAAAACTAACATTTGACGTGTTAATTTTATTGTTTACAAGAACCATTGCAGCAGCACCTTCGTATGAAGGAGGATTATAACCATTTGCAATATAGGCCTCTCTTGCAGCGGCAATATTTTCCTGCGTTGGTGGGCCAGCATCAAATGCGCCCCAAATACCTGAATAACCACTTATAGTATTCATGTATTGAGCATAAATGATTGGACCTGCATATACCCCGTAGTACATACCATCACTAGAGGCGGTTGGTGTATATGCATTATCTTGATTTTGTGCCCAGTTGGTCATGGAAGGTACAGTGACCTGGGCGTTACATGTTTCACCTGTTGTGTTACCATAAAAATAGTACCAATAATCGTTTAGTGACTCACATGCACCCGCATAGAGTCCGTCATCATAGGTAGCATATTCATCTTCTTTGCTTGGATCATATGGTTCACTAGTATAACCCATAATAGCAAAAGGTTCATAACCTATAGCATCATAGTATGGACCACTATAAACATCATACCAATCTACACCTTTGTCATTTAGGTTAGATTGCAGTGCATCTATTTCATCTTTAGTTAGACCTCCACCATTGTTTTCATTTATGTTCTGCTGAGCTAACCTAATGTATCCAGGGTATGGTGATACATCTTCATAATTAACATGCATACTCCATTCTCCATCACCATCAACATCTCTCCATCTTACATGCATTTGCTCTAAAACACCATTCACAGATCTGTATGCTGCAAATGGTACAGTCGTATTTCCAAGTCTTGATGAACTAGAATACGGATATTGATATGCAATTGATGTTTTAGAAAAATCTAAAATTAGATCGTCTGTCGTCATGTATTCATAAGGGTTATTGTCCCAAATAGGTGCGAATAAGTCTGTTGATGTTTGCTCCGCTCCATCGGTGTCTTTACCTTGACGCGTCTCATAAACACCCTTTGAATATGATAATGAAAAAGCACCACTAGTATTCAAGTTTGCATATGAAGGCGTTGAATCTAGGTATTCTCCATTATTAATTGCTTCAGAATGTCTTGAAACATCAACTTCCTTTATTTCATACATTCCACTGTGTCCAGGTTGAGGACCACTGATTGACATTTTTAAACCATCAACTATAACACCCCAGCCTGGTCCGAAGTCTTTTCCTGTTAATCCGTCAACACCGTCTTGGATGGTATTATTTTCTACTATTACTTCACCGGTAGTTGTGTTAGTAAGAGTCCAATTGACCACCGATGCACCATCCGGCATCACATCCTCAAATGTTACGGTATATTCATCACCAGTAACTTTTGATGGATCAACTACGCTTACGTTTAACCTACCATCACCTAAACCTACTTTTTCAACACTTGCCACAGCACTTACTGAACCTTGATCATCAGTCAACTGACTGATTGAAGGTCTTACTGCTGTCACTGACGTTGAACTTTCAAGCATTTTTGGAATTCCGTATTCGTTATAACCATAAGCTGATACACCAAAATAATATTCATTATTATTTTTTATAGTTGTGTTATTTTGATAGTCATAACTTAGTGCTACGCTTTGCTGAAGTCCTGAATCTGTTCCGGACGCAACTGGAACAGTTACATTCACACCATAATTTGGATCAAACACATCATCCAAAATTTCTGTAACTCCATTTTTTATATCATATGTTGCAACCAACTTAGGATTTGATTTAGTTGCATTGGCATATTGGTAAACTTTGTAGCCTTCAAAATTGAATTTTGTTGCGTCGCCATCTTCATCTAAATCAACTAAACTTACTGCCTCATAAGATCTAGCGCTGTCATCCCAAGACAATAGCACTCTTTGGTCAAGTGGTAGCGCAGTAACACTTGGAGTAGGAGGCGAAGCTGGTAATGCAAAGTCAATATCATATGCTAACTGTGCAAGTTGATCTGCCTGTTTTAGAGCATCAATCGATTCAACTGATGAATTTGGAGAATATGCTCCAATAATACCATAAACAATCTCTTGTCTTGCTCCTGGTTCAAGAGTAAATGGTCCAATTGATTGTAAGAAACGTCTATCATCTGCTTCTCTTACATAACCATCGATTGGATTTAATGCTAGTTCTTCAGCAGAAACAGTACCGTCACCATCAAAATCTGTATCTATTGAAGGATCGCCCCAAAAGGAGAAGTTTGAATAACAAGTTCCTCCTGCTGCAACTCCATCACAATTTACGTACGGATTTGTACATGTTCCTGCAGCAACTTCTTCAGGAGTACAAGTTGCACCTGTAATGTCTTCTGTTAACTGAGTACCATCTGTTCTCAAACCCTGAAGAGCAAAATAAAATTCATCTGGTTCTTCGGGATCGTAAAAAACAGGATCACTATTAATAAACAAATTATAACCTGATAGACTTAAGTTTTTCATACCAGGAATAATCTCTCCAAACTGTTTAGCTCCAGGACATCCATCGGCCTCTGTACCGTCACACGGCACTGCGGGGCCTTGAAAAAAGTCATACCCAACTGCAGGTCCTGGACCGTAATCTGTAACCAACCACTCTGGGTCATCACCATCATTATAACAATAACCAAGAGATAATTCAGGGTCAACACCAATAAGGTCACCGCCTGATGGCCCAGCATCGTATTTACCGTTATCTGGGTCAACCCAAACACCCAAATATGCGTCGGTAATAGCATCCGTGGTCGGGTTTCTTAAATCATGTTTTACAAACACAATATCTCCAAATGCATCTGGTCTATCAAATCCAAACATTGTGGTTCTGACTTCTATATTTGTTGGTGATCCGCTAGAAATTGCTTTTTTTGAAGCAACGGCATCATTTTGGATAGACCAAATAACTTGATCGCCAATAAATTCTGGATGATCAGGTCCTGCAGGTAATGGAGAATATACTCCATCTCCATCAACGTCTACCCAAGGTGCACCCATTTCTGCAGGCCATTCTTGGAAGTCAGCAAAACTCAGTGGGTCTGCTAGCATAGATTTCTTAACATTGTATGTTCTAACGCTTGGATCGTTTGGGTTACCTCCATATGGACCAACTTCCATATCGGCTGAAAACTCATTTCCTGTAACCTTTAAATCGCCGTTTACTTTACCGGCAAACCACCAAGACTGTGCATATACTAAAAACACCCCAGTCTTTCTCCATTCTCCTCCAATACCTCGAACGTTATTTACAATTAAACGGCCATCATTAGCTGTATCAATTGTCCACTGATTTACATTGAACTCTTCATAATCAGTAGGAAGAGAGGATGCTCCAAAATACCTACTAGCTTTATTCTTGGTATCTCTTGCTTCAACAAAAGAAGAGAAAAGAATCAAGCCTGCCAATACTGGAACTAATGCATTTTTTAAATATTTCATTATTTATCTCCGTTACTTTTTAAAAATTATAATTTACACCAAGTCTAACTGTTCTTGGAGCGCCGTATCTACTTGAACCTGAAATTAGGTCTCTGTATAAACTTTCAGCAGGCACATCTGGGTATTGACCTAACCAATTTGATACCCATGCCTGTCCTGATTCGCTACCAATCCATCCATCGTCATCTGCCATTCCAGACGTGCTCCAATGTCCTAGCTCTTGTTCATTGTCTAGCAAGTTAAAGATGCTTACATATACGTTAACTTTGCTAGATCCAATTTCTACCATCTTATCAAGACGTAGGTCTACATTAAAAAATGACGGTCCTGTGGCAGAATTTAGTGGACCATCAGGTGTAGCAGGTCTTGTATTACCAAACACCTGAGAACCCATTTTCATTGGCGTATATTTTGTACCACTACCATATTTAACAACCATATTCATACCAGCGCCCTTCAAGAAGCCAGACATAGCTGGCGATCTGTAGTCAACTATTGCGTTTGCAGTATGTGTTTGGTCGTATGATAATATAGATAATGTTTTAGGATATTCACCCTCAAGATATGATACATAGTAGTTTGAGCTACCAGTTGATCCAGTACCTCTAGCTTCGGATAAAGTATAGTTTACCTGGGCTAACCAGCCGTCTACTCTTCTCATTTCAAAACTTGCTGTCATACCTTGTGATACAAGAAAATCTCCATTCTTATATTGTGTCCACTGGAACTGTGATAATGATTCAGTACCTAATGTGGAAATTTGGGCATCTTTACGTGTTTCTAAAAACAAGTAGTCTTTGCTTTCTTTGTAAAAACCTTCAAGCTTGATTGCTGCGTTTTGTCCAATCATTTGCTCAACACCTATTTCGTATTGAGTTGATCTTTCTGGCTTTAGCGCTGCGTTTCCTGTTGTGGTAAAGTTACCTAATAAAAAATTCGAACTGATTTGTGTATCAGAAACATATAAATTAGATAGAGTTACTGGTTGCCAGTATCTACTATAGTTTGCTCTGAACACTGTTCTTTCTGTAACCGGAAAAGCAATACCAATTCTTGGTTGTAAGTCTGTTTCTACAGGAACTTTTGCCCAAGCATAGTTTCCATTTTCATCCCCATTACGATTTAGGCGTAAATTGCTGAAATAAAGCTGATCGTAACCATTAGAATCACCCTTACCGTCTCCATCTGAATCTGGAGCCATTGCGCCACTGTCAAAACTTTCATAAGCAAGACCAAGTTGAACCACAACATCATTCAGCTCAAACTTGTTTTGCACATAAAATCTTTGTTGTGTCGGTTCTCCTGGAGCAAGCATATGTGAGGCCTCACTGTAGGCTCCATTATACTTGTTCCCATAAATGTCGTATCCTAAATTTGATACATAACTATCTTTAAGTACACTGAACCACCAATCATTAGGATTTGTGTTCCCATTCTCATATTCAGAAGCTGAAATGTCTCCGCTACCATCTGTGTCTAATAGGTTAAATTGGTAAGTTCTTCTTTCTGGATTCGGATCTGAATAATATGAGATTTCATGATTTTCAACCGATGCTCCCATTTTAAACTCATTAAACCCTATTTGATTTAAATAATCAACACTTATTGTATTAGTGTCAGTATTTCTTAAATAATAACTAGCATATTGATATCCATACGAGCTTTGTCCAAGAAGTCCACCAAGCGAAGCAGAAGAGTTACCGTAACCGTTTCTTCTCCAATAATAATATGGACTATCTAAATCAGTGCTTCTTAAGCCGTAATTACTTAATACGTCTCCATGTCTTTCGTTTGTTGTCTCTGTTTCATATGCTTGTTGTGATACAGCAAACTTTATGTATGAAAGAGGACTGAGAGCATAACTAGCATTTAAATATACTAATCCAAAAGTATTTTCATTATAGGAACCGGACCCCATAATGTTTTCATTATATACTTGTGTAGAATTTGAAGAGCCGCGACTCCAACCTTCTCTTCCCTGAGCACCTAATTTTAATTTAAGCGAACCTAAAGAATATGTTAGGTTGGCGACAAATCTATTAGACTCAGAATCATCATGAGTTTTTGGACCCCAAACTCTTCTATAGTCAGAATAACCTAGGTAACTAGTTGTGTTAAGCTCTGGTGTTAAGGAAGACGCTTGAACGTTGGTATCATTGTTATTTCGAACAATTTCTTGTATCCAAAGCAAATTATCAATACCCTCACACTCTTCCAAGGTAGCACAAGGTGTAACATTACCCTTGACTCTGTGACCAGATGAAAGCGCTCCGCCAAATTTATTATTTGTAACGGCCATATACATTCTTAAGTTTTCAGACAAAGGTCCACCAAAATCAATCGTGAGGTTTTCATAACCGTTGGAGTACAGCTTATCTTTATCTGTTGAATAATCTGTTGAACCTAAGGCGGTAATATAATTAACACCAAAATTCCATTTATTTCCACCTGAACGTGTAGTTAAATTAACAACACCACCATTTGCTCCACCATACTCAGATGAAGCTCCACCTGCTTGGACACTTACTTCCTGAAGTGCCTCTTGAGCAACTTGTCCAGTAAAGTTTCCACCTCCAAAGAGGTCTTTAACAGGTACGCCGTCAATGAAATATTTGTTATCAGCGCTTCGACTACCTCTAAAAAATCCATTAACAACCCCAGCTTGAAGATTGACAATGTTTCCAACCCCTCTAACTGCAAAATTATCAATTAGTTCTTTGCCAACAACTCTAGTTGTATTAGTGGCATTAGTGTTTACAAGTTTTCTTTCTCTAACAACCGTAACCTCTTCTCCAGCAACAGATGCTACATCCATTACAAAATCTACTGAGGTCGTAAAACCTACAGAGGTTTTAACGTTTGATTCGTTATATGTTTTGTAGCCAATGTATTCTGCTCTTACTTCATAATTTCCTACCGGAACATCAAGGATGAAGTATCTACCAAGTTCATCGGTAGCAGCACCCAGGCTTGATCCAACAACTAAAACGTTGGCACCAACAAGAGGGTTTCCATCAACATCTGTCACAGTACCAGCTATTTTTGCATTAGCTGTTTGTGAGAACATTACAGAACTTGCCGCAATTAATGCGAAAAGTGTTTTTATGTTTTTGATCATTTAAAGCTCCTTAATCTATTTTGTCTTTAATTTTTCAATCATTTATAATAATTGGTACGTAGCATTGCTACTGTTAATTGTTATAATAAACTATTTCTTACCCAAATTAATTGGCAAAAATATATGCATTTTTCCCAATTTCATCTAAATTGAATAATAATTTTAAGTATGTCAATAGTTTTTTAGTATTTAAAATTACAGTTGTTATTATCATTTAATACATATATATATATGTGTATAGATAAGTACAAAGGGTTGTTTTGATAATTAATGGCCCACGTATTTATTGTAAATTACCTGTCCTTGATATGTCTCATATTCTTCAATTATGAATTTGTTGTCCTTTAAAACATAATTGAAAAAATCTAGAACTATTCGGTCTATAACATTGTCAACTATTTTTTTGTCTACCTCCCCCAAGCTGTCTAAAGGAAGAGAAAGAGGTGCATCTTGATTGTAAATTAATTTCATGTCTGTATAGGTATAGTGAAGACTGTTTTTTATATACACCCCATAGCTTTCTTTGTTTGTTTTTAGAATGGTGTTATAAATATCAAAGTTTCTTTTTCCATCTATTGAACCATTTATGTCTCCCTCAATTTCGTTATTAAGAAATTGTTCTTGTCCTATGTGCAAAAACGGCTTGTTAGAGTTTGTGTTTGCGTCCTCGTCCAGCAATCCAAAAAACCACCCATCAAGCGCAACCCCGGCTTTTATTTCATTGTCTTTTAACATTCCAATGTATGTAGTTCCGCCGCCCATAGAGTGTCCCATTGCACCAACGTTGTCGAAGTCTATTATGCTTTTAAACGGATTAGCATATTGATTATTAAAGCTGTCCTGTTTAATAGTTTTTAACAAAAAGGCCAGGTCTTGATACCTATAATTAATAAGAAGATTGGTATAATATTTTTTATGGTATTGCGCTTGTTCGTTCCAGCTTACGTTTTGTTTATATGGAATGGGGTTGCCATCTTTATCAAACGTAATACTTGCATTGTAAGTGTGGTTACAGGCAATTACTATATATCCATTACTTACTAGCTCTTCAACCTGAGATGTGTTTTGGGTTAAAAGCCCTCCGTCTCCATGCGAAAAAAGGATTAATGGAAATTTTTCATTTTGAATTGGAGGAAGCCCAAAAACGCTGTTTGAAACTAGTTGGGTTCCGTGGCTTCCAAAGCTTGCTGGCAATCCGGCAGTTTTTGCAATGCTAGAAATTGATTTTTTTGGAAAAGTAACGTGTGGTGCCCTTTGATAATTTTCTCCCCCTTCTGCAGGATACCATATTTGAACCATTAGCTCTCTGTAATCTGTGGGGTCAGTGGTATACACTTCACCTCTAGAGATGTCTGTCCAAAAGTATACCTGTGTTCCAATATTATATTTTCCTTTTGGTGGATCAATAGACTCAAGAGGGATTAGCACGGATCCGACTACGGCACACCCTTGTAGCACCACACAAACAAAAAATATGAATATTTTTAAAGTATTCTTTTGGTATAAAAAACTCACACCATAAATTACACTTTATCATTTACATCAAAAAGTGCAAAAAAATAAGAGCAATATTGTTGTAGTAATTGGTGCTCAATGGGGCGACGAAGGTAAAGGCAAGGTTACCGATTATTTTGCTGCACGCGCAAATTATATTGTTCGTTTTCAGGGCGGAAATAACGCTGGTCATACAATTATTCTTGATGAAAAAACTGTGAAACTACATCTTATTCCTTCTGGCGTTCTCCATAAAGAATGTAAGCTTATTATTGGAAACGGTGTGGTGATTGATCCCCGCGTTTTAATAAAAGAATTAAACATGTTAAAAAAAGAAGGTCTTTCAACAAACCTGCTTATCAGCGACAGAGCACACCTTATTATGCCATACCATGTAGATATTGATTATCACCTCACCAACTATCAAAACGAGCTGGCAGCCGGTAGCACTCGCTCTGGCATTGCTCCTGTTTATGCAGATAAGCTTTATAGACACGGGCTAAGAGTGGCCGACTTATTAAATGAAGATTTATTTGAAACTCGCCTTAAAAAATCATTTGACTTTAATAAAGCGCTTGTTGAAAAAGTGTTTAATGAAAAGTTTAACCATAACTATAAAGAAATATTAAAAGAGTTTCTTGGATATGGTTCTGTGATTAAACAATATATTGCTAATATTACAGAGGTCCTATCTAGCGCTGTGGAAAAAAACGAACAAATTATGTTTGAGGGCGCACAGGGCGCCTGTCTTGATGTTGACCACGGGCTATACCCTTATACTACGAGCAGTAACACTATAGCCGGTCAAATAGAGGCTGGTGGTGGAGTAGGGCTAAATACATCAAAAAAAATCGTGGGAATTGCTAAGGCGTATTTAACATATGTAGGTCGCGGTCCATTTCCGACAGAAATAAAGGGAAAATTAGAAGATAAAATTCGTGATGTTGGGCAAGAATATGGAACTACAACTGGTCGCGCCAGAAGAGTTGGTTGGATTGATCTAGTGCAGCTTAAGTTTGCTAATCAACTAAATGACTTTTCTGAAATTATATTAACCAAAGTTGATGTTTTGTCTGGTCTAAAAAATATAAAGCTTTGTGTTGGTTATAAGGTAAATGGTAAAGACTTTGCGGGCGTTCCTTCTGATATTCATAATTTCAAAAACGTCGAGCCTGTTTATGAAACGCTTCCTGGTTGGGGTTCTTTACCTAACCACATTAAAAGACTAAATCAATGTCCCGATGAGCTAAAGAACTTTGTTGCAAGAGTTGAAGATGTAGCTGGGGTTAAGGTTTCTTTAATATCATATGGCCCCGATCGAAACCAAACTTTTAAAAGATAATGCTAGATAAACTTGCTAGTTGGGACACGATCGATTTTTCTTCTAGCTCGGATGCAGAAATCACAAAAATGCTCAAAGAGTTAAATATTCCGCTAAGCGTTGACGAAGTAAAAAAAATTCAATTTTCTTTTCTTGATAGACCGGCCACCCTAACAGAGCTTGTTCTATTTTCTATTCAAGGATCAGAGCACAGCTCATATAAAAGCAGCAAAAATCATATAAAACACTTTTTAACAGATGGGGATCATGTAATCTTAGGCGCTAAAGATGATGCGGGTGTTGTTTCACTGTCTGTAGATGGCAATGGAAATAGATACGGTCTTGTTGTAAGTCATGAATCACATAATCACCCCAGCCAAATTGTACCTTATGAGGGTGCTGCTACTGGAGTAGGAGGAAACGTTAGAGATGTTTGCTGTATGGGAGCAGAGGTGATGTCTTTGGGTGACAGTTTAAGGTTTGGAGATATCGATAGAAATAAAACAAAATGGATTAGTGATGGTGTTGTATCTGGTATCGCGGGTTATGGTAATCCGCTTGGTATACCAAATATTTGTGGTGACTTGTATTTTGACAAAGAATACAATGAAAATTGTTTGGTTACTGTATTAACAGCTGGTGTAGTTAAAGAAAAAAATGTAATCAGGTCAAAGGCGCCTAAAAATTCTGTTAACTATGATTTAATATTGGTTGGAAAACCAACAGATAATAGTGGATTTGGGGGAGCAAGTTTTGCATCGCTAGAGCTTGAAGAAGAAAAAGAGCAGCAAAACAAGGGGGCTGTCCAGGAACCAAACGCATTTCTTGAAAGGCATATTCTAAAATCTACTTATGCCCTTTTTGACTATTTAGAAGAAAACAATTTAATAAATAGGGTTGGTTTTAAAGATTTGGGCGCTGGTGGTGTTGCTTGTGCAAGCATTGAGTTGGCGGACGCTGCTGGGCTGGGCGCTGAGGTTTGGGTGGATAAAATTCATACCAGCATGCCGGAGCTTGATGGTCACATTATCCTCTGTTCAGAAACACAGGAACGCTTTATGTGGGCATGTCCAAAAGATTTAACACAAACCATTTTAGACCACTACAACAAGGTGTTTGATTTTCCAAATGTTTCAGTTGGTGCAATGGCAAGCGTTGTAGGAAAAATTATAAATGAAAAGCATTATACTGTTTTTTATAAAGATAAAAAACTTGTCGACGGTCCAATAGAAAAAATAAATGAGGGTTTTGTTTATAGTCGTCCAATGTCTGAAAAGAAAACCCAACTAGAAAACGATCCTCTGCCAGAAAAAGTTGACTATAACGATTTAATGTTAAAAATTTTGTCTCACGAAAACGTGGCTTCGCGTGCGCCTGTTTATGAGTCTTATGATAAAAATGTTCAAGGAAGAGTTGTCAATGAGAGGGGGGGAACAAACGCTGGTGTGGTTGCTCCTTTTGACTCAAAAAAATTTCCAAAAGAAATTAAAGATGATTGTTTTTCTGCTACTCTTGCTCACAACCCTTCAATTGGTAAAATTGACCCATATCTTGTTGCACAGCACGCTGTTATAGAGGCATGTGCAAAAACTGTTTCTGTGGGCGCCTCCCCGCTTGCGCTTACTGACTGTTTGTGTTTTGGAAATCCTGAAAAACCTGAACAAATGTGGCAATTTTCGCAAAGCTGCATTGCCATTAGGGAGGCTTGTAGCCTTTTACATTTTAACGAAACAGACAATCTGCCAATAGTAGCAGGGAACGTAAGCTTTTATAATCAGAGTGGAAATCAATCTATTCCAGCAAGCCCGATGATAGGTTGTTTTGGGAGAGTTTCTAAAGAACAGGTTTTAATGAACGGGTTTAAGTCGGGTGATGCAAATATATATCTGGTGGGCGAAACTCCTGTCTTTATTGGTGGAAGCATAGTTGTAGATGTTTTAAATATAAAGAACACAAAGGTTAAAAAAATTGACGTACAAAAATATAGCAATATGTTAAACTGTGTATTAAAAGCTAATTCGAGGGGTCTTATAAGCTCTGGTGGCTATGTTGGTCTTGGCGGCCTGGCAACATGTCTTTTTAAAATGAGCTTTGTAAACAATGTGGGTTGTTCTGTTGAAAAAAATATAGACAAAAACTTATTATTTAGCGAAAACTTTGCATTTGTTGTAGAGGTGTCGGAAGAAAACTCTTCTGCCTTTGAAGGCATATTAAATACAAGTAAGTGTTCCTATGAACTAATTGGTAAAACTAATAAATCAAGTAAAATTGTTGTAAAAAATTTCATAGACTTGGATGTGGCTCAAACAAAAAAAACCTGGGAAAACGCTCTTAGAGAAAAACTTCAATAATGAATAAAAAAATTACCTATAAAGATGCCGGTGTTGATATAAAAAAAGCTGATGAAGCGATTGAAATGTCAAAGAAGGAGATTAGCAGCACTTTTAGTAAATATGTTTTGTCTTCGATTGGAGGCTTTGGTTCCATGTATTCGCTGAAAGACATATTTAATAATTATCGTGATCCAGTTCTGGTTCAAAGCATTGATGGTGTTGGAACCAAAATGTCTGTTGCTATGGCGGCGAACAACTTTCAGTTTATTGGTCATGACCTGGTAAATGCGTGTTGTAATGATGTTGCGGCCACTGGAGCTGTGCCTTTGACTTTTTTAGACTATGTGGCAGGTAGCAATCTTGATAAAAGCATTATTTCAGACATAATAAAAAGTGTTGCACAAGAGTGCAAAGAACATGGTGTTTCTTTGGTTGGTGGCGAAACTGCTGAAATGCCTGGGACCTATCACAAAAATGAGTATGATTTAGTTGGGGTGGCTACTGGCATTATTGAAAAAAACAACATTATTGATGGGACAAGCGTACAGGCGGGAGATGTGGCAGTTGGAGTTTTTTCAAACGGCCTTCATACCAACGGCTACTCTTTGGCTAGAAAGCTTATTTTTGATACGCTAGGGCTTTCAACGTCTGACAACCTGCCGGGGCATAACGTATCAGTAGGAGACTGCTTGTTGGCTCCACACACAAACTATAGCTCTTTAATAGGGCAAGTTCTTAATAAGGGAATTAATATTAAAAGTATTTCTCATATTACAGGCGGTGGCTTGGTTGATAATGTGCCTCGCGTTATTCCTAAAGATGTCTCTTTGGAGGTCGATATTAACTCCTGGAATAAAATACCAATATTTGATTTCTTAAAAAATAACCTAGATATTGAAACAAAAGACCTATATCAAACTTTTAATATGGGGGTTGGCCTTGTGTTCATTGTAGAACAATCGGAAAAAGACAGGTTGATTTCATTAATAGGTAAAGATAGTTGTAGTAAAATTGGTGTTGTTGTTAACGACAGCGTTAATGCGGTGCATCTTTATGGCTAAAAAGAAAATAGCCTATATTCAGTTTCCTGGTTCCAACACAGAAAATGAAACAAAAAACATTTTACAAAAACATGGTATGTTGCCATTTGGACACTTTTGGAATGACCCTTCTGAGCTGTTAAATGATTTTGATGGTTTTATAATTTTAGGTGGATTTTCTTTTGAAGACAGGTCTAGATCGGGAATTATTGCATCTCTTGAACCGGTTGTTAATGAACTAAAAAAACAGGCTTTGCTTGGTAAGCCTGTTTTAGGAGTTTGTAATGGTGCTCAAATTTTAGTGGAATCTGGTCTAGTTCCGGGTAACAAAGAGTTTGGTACTCTTGTTTCTTTAACTGATAATAAAAGAACGGTAGGCGGTCGCATTGTTGGAACAGGATATTTTAATAAGTGGTGTTATATAAAGCCTTGCGAAAACGCAAAATCGGCTTTTATTAAAAAAGACGGAAAACCAATGAGGGTCCCTATTGCACATGCCGAAGGTCGTTTTTTATTTAACGATGACCTTGAAGCTGAAATATTAAAAAACAATCTAATTACCTATAAATATTGTGACTCAAGGGGAAATCTTTCCAACGACTTTCCAACCAACCCTAACGGCTCACTTCTTAGCGCCGCCGCTTTAAGCAACCCAACAGGGAATGTAATGGCAATAATGCCTCACCCCGAAAGAACACTAAAAAATGAAGCTGATGATCTTTTTGACAGCATGAAAAACTATGTTGAGTCTGATTCTCCCTTTAGCTATAAAGCCTTAAATTTTAAATCAAAAAAAATAGATATTCAGAAATTTAAAAAACCATCAAAAGGCAGCGAACTTCTTATTTCTACAATTATCGCTGACAACGAAGCTGCATCGGTCGAAAAATGTATTCACAACCTGGGTGTAGACGCTAAGGTAAAAAAATATGTTCATTTTGAAATTGATACAACCGAGGGTTTTGATGTTGATAAAATTATCTCAACCGACGTATTGTTTAACCCTAGCAAAGAATATATAGCTGAAACAAAAAAAGAGTCGGGGGCACACAGGTTTTTGGTTCGCAACAAGGACGACATTGTTGGACAAAGCCTTGCTCAAACTCTACGAGACCGCTTTGAATTGTCAGATTTGAAATCTATAAAAAGAGGTATTGTTTGGGAGGTTAAAATTAATTCACCTTCAACAAAAAAAGACGTGGATTTAATATTAAATAGTCATATTTTTTCTAATCCCATTTCACAGGAATGTCATGAATATTGACAAAAAATATTATCAGGAAATTAACGACAACCTGACTAATACAATTCAGGATACCAACATTGACGCCCCTAATAAAAAAGTTGGAAAAGTTAGGGATGCCTATTTTTTGGACGACAAGGTGGTAATGATTTCTACTGATAGGCAAAGTGCTTTTGATCGCGTTTTAGCTGCTATTCCATATAAGGGCGCTGTCTTAAACTCTGTCAGTGCGTGGTGGTTTAAAAAAACTGAACACCTATTTCCTAACCACCTTATTTCTACCCCAGATCCAAATGTTTCTATAGTAGAAAAATGTACTGTTTTTCCGGTTGAGTTTGTTGTGAGGGGCTATATCACAGGAACAACGGACACCTCCCTATGGACCGTTTATAATAATGGGGATCGAGAGTATTGTGGAAACACCCTTCCTGAGGGGCTAAAGAAAAACGACAAACTTAACGCTCCCATGCTAACACCGACAACCAAAGACAAGGTTCATGATAGGCCTGTTTCTAGAGAAGAAATAATTGATCTTGGGTTAATGTCTGCAGAAGATTACGACATAGCTGCCAAAATGAGTTTAGATCTTTTTGCTTTTGGACAAGAAACAGCGAAGAAAAATGGCTTAATTCTGGTAGACACAAAATACGAAATTGGTACAGACTCTTCAGGAAAAATTAAGTTTGTCGATGAAATACACACTCCTGATAGTAGTAGGTTTTGGATAAGTGATTCATATAAAGAAAGAATTGATGCGGGTCAGGAACCTGACAATATCGATAAAGAATTTTTAAGGCTTTGGTTTGCAAAAAACTGTGACCCCTATAATGATGAGGTTTTGCCAGACGCTCCAGACGATCTCGTTGCAGAGCTTTCTGCTAGATACATTTTATTATATGAACTAATTACTGGAAAAAAATTTGTTTTTCCAAACCTTAATAATATAAACAAACGAATTACTGAAAACATAAAGGAACTATTATGAAAGCTGTATTAATTATGGGTTCAACCTCAGATCAGCCACATGCAGACAAAATTACTAGCACTCTTGATACGCTTGGAGTTGAACACGAGGTTCATGCTGCTTCAGCCCACAAAAACCCTGAAAAGGTGTTAGAAATTATAAGGTCTTTTGGAGAAAACGATGCTGTTGTTTTTGTTACAATAGCCGGAAGGTCAAACGCTCTTTCTGGTTTTGTAGGTGCAAACTGCAACAAACCAACCATCGCCTGTCCTCCTTTCAAAGATAAGGTAGATATGAGCATTAACATTCACTCAACGCTTCAAATGCCAAGCAAAACGCCTGTGCTTACAGTGCTAGACCCTGGAAACTGTGCTATTGCTGTACACAGAATATTAAACATCGGTTCACTGTGAGTAACATTTCTCCAATAGACGGGAGATATAAAAAAAACGTCTCTGAACTAGAAACATTTTTTTCAGAGCAGGCACTAATGCGCCATCGAGTAATGGTTGAGGTCGAGTATCTGCTGGCCCTAGTTGAACACAGGTCTTTTCAAAAAACCCGCGCCTTAAGCAAAAAAACTTTAAGATCGTTGAAAGGTTTGTACGTTGAATTTTCAGCAACTCATTTTAAGCAAATAAAAAAAATTGAGAAAAAAACAAATCATGATGTAAACGCGGTTGTTGTATTTGTGTCTGAAAAGTTAAAAAAAATCGGTCGAGATGATTTGGTGCCGTTTGTTCACTTTGGGCTTACATCCGAGGACATTAACAACATTTCGTACTCTTTAATGGCACAGGGCGCTGTTGATAATGTAATGATCCCCCATGTAAAGGGTGTTCTAAAAGAGTTAAAAGCTCTTTCAAAAAAAACAAAATCTTTGTCTTTGTTGTCTTTAACCCATGGACAGCCTGCCACCACCACAACTCTTGGAAAAGAGCTTGCTGTTTTTGTTTCTAGGGTAGAAAGAGAAATTGCTTTGATTAAAAAAATGAAGTTGCTAGCAAAGCTTTCCGGGGCAACGGGGTCTTATGCAGCTCACAAGGTTGCCTTCCCAGATTTTAACTGGCCTTTGTTCTCAAAGAGGTTTATTAAAAAGCTAGGCCTTGAGCAGTCCCCGATTTCTACACAAATTGAATCGGGGGATTCTCTTGCGGAGTTACTACACTCTTTTGTTAGGGTTAATAATATATTTTCTGATTTTTCTTTAGATATGTGGTTATATATAAGTAGAAATATTTTTGTTCAAAAAAACATAGTTGGCGAAGTTGGTTCAAGCACTATGCCTCATAAAATTAATCCAATCTTTTTCGAAAACGCTGAAGGAAATTTAGACATCGCAAACAACAACTTCTCTTTCTTGGCATCTAGAATTACAAGATCTAGGCTTCAAAGGGATCTAAGCGGTAGCACTGTTTTTAGAAACATAGGTGTTGGGTTTGCTCACTCGCTTATTTCATATAAAAACCTAATTAAGGGCGTTTTAAGGGTGTCTCCAAACAAAGCACAAATGAAAAAAGAGTTGGATGAAAATTGGAGCATTCTTGCAGAGGCTATACAAACGGTTTTACGGAAATCTGGAGACTCTTCCGCTTATGACAAAATTAAAAAGCTAACCAGAGGAAAGCCGCTAACAAAAGAATCTTATTTACAGCTGGTTAATAGCCTCGATGTTGCTGAAAAAGATAGGGTTGCCCTTCTTGAATTAACCCCACATACATATCTGGGTGAAATAAACAAAGTTTTGGAGAATCTATAAGGTGTGCGGCATAATTGGTTTATACCACCCAACAGAAAATGTTTCTGGTGAAATTTATGATGCCCTGATTCAGGTTCAGCACAGAGGTCAAGATGCCGCTGGAATCGCAACCTGGGACAGCAAAAAACTTTCTCTTCATAAAGAGCTTGGTGTTGTTACTGAGGTTTTTAAAATAAACGAGTCTCTAGGCTTGGAGGGTAATGTAGGAATAGGTCATGTGCGTTATCCCACCGCAGGCTGTTCTGACGTTTCAGAGGCACAACCATTTTATACTTCCAATCCTGTGAATATCTGCCTTGCACACAACGGAACCTTAACTAATAGCGATGAAATGAAAAAATTTCTCATGGACACCCACTTCTGCCAGTTTAATACTCAGTCTGATTCTGAGGTATTGTTAAACCTTTTTGCATATGAACTGTCTAAAACAAACTTTGATGTTTTGCAAAATAAGCATGTTTTTGAGGCTCTAAAAAGAGTATATGAAAGGTGTGAGGGCGGCTTTGCTGTGACAATGATTGTTGGGGGTGTTGGTTTGGTTGCCTTTAGAGATGCAAACGGAATTCGACCGCTTGTTGTGGGCAAAAAAGATGATGGGTCTTTTATGGTTGCTTCAGAAAGCTCTGCTCTTAGCGCTCTGGGTTATGAGTTTGAATACGACATTGATCCTGGAGCAGCTGTCATTATATCTGAAAGCGGTGTTATAGAAAAAAGCATTTGTGCTGAATCTATATCACACTCTCCTTGTCTTTTTGAGTTTGTATACTTTTCGCGCCCAGACTCTGTTATAGATTCTATATCAGTTCATAAATCTCGGCTTAGAATGGGAGATTTTTTGGGAGACAAAATTCTTAGAGATTATTCTCATCTAGAAATAGACGCGGTAATACCTGTTCCAGACACAAGCAGAACATCTGCGATGCAGGTTGCCTACAAGCTTGGTGTTAAATATAGAGAGGGATTTATTAAAAATAGATATATAGGCAGAACGTTTATTATGCCGGGTCAAAGCATTAGAAAAAGGTCTGTTGCTCACAAGTTAAGTCCAATAGAAATTGAGTTTAAAAATAAAAACGTTTTGCTGGTTGATGATTCAATTGTGCGAGGAAATACTTCAAAAAAAATTGTTGAAATGGTTAGAAAACAGGGAGCAAAAAATGTATACTTTGCTTCTGCCGCTCCTCCGGTACGCTATCAAAACGTTTATGGTATTGATATGCCCGCAACCAAAGAACTGGTTGCCCACGGAAAAACAGTTGAAGAAATAAGGCTCTTCATCGGAGCAGACGAACTCATTTACCAAGACATTGAAGATTTAAGAATGGCCGCGCACATTGGAAATACAAACATTACAAGCTTTGAAGACTCGGTTTTTACGGGCAAGTATCGTGCCGGAAAAATTTCTGAAGAATATTTATCACAACTTGAAAACAACCGATCTTCCAAAGAATGAAAAATGTTTTGTTGGTGGGGTCTGGGGCAAGAGAGGTTGCAATTGCTAGATGTATTTCACAAAGCTCAATAAAAAATTCTCTTTTTTGCGTATCAAAAGATATAAACCCGCAGATCTTCGATCTTTGTAAGGACTACTTTGTTACTGATCTTGCGAACATATCTGATATTGTATCATATAGTAGAAAAAATAAGATCGATTTTGCAATAATTGGTCCAGAAAACCCGCTTGCTAACGGCATTGTCAATGAGCTTGAAAATATTGGGGTTGGGTGCGTTGGCCCCAAAAAAGAAGTTGCACTAATTGAAACCAGCAAGACTTTTGCAAGAAAAATAATTGACCTTTGCTTTCCAGAAAAAAACCCACAAAGAAAAGAGTTTAGCTCAATAGAGGGGGTTGAAAGCTTTATCAAACAATTGGGTGGGGAGTACGTAATAAAGTTTGATGGTCTTATGGGGGGAAAGGGGGTTCGTGTTTCTGGTGAACACCTAAAAAACATTGATGAGGGCGTTGCCTATGCTAACGAAATTATTAACATTGGCGGAAAGTTTTTAATTGAAGAAAAGTTGGTTGGAGAAGAGTTTTCTTTAATGAGCTTTGTAGATGGTAAAGTTTGCAAACATATGCCCATTGTTCAAGATCACAAAAGAGCATATGAAGGCGACACCGGTCCCAACACCGGGGGGATGGGCACCTACTCTTTTGGAAATCACTCTCTTCCCTTTTTAAGCGAAAAAGATATTAACGAGGCCCAAAAAACCAACGAACTTGTAGCCAAGCAACTTTTTGAAGAAACGGGCACTCCCTATGTTGGAATACTATATGGCGGCTTTATGTTAACAAGGGATGGTGTTAAGGTCATTGAATACAACGCTCGTTTCGGTGACCCTGAAGCAATGAACGTATTGTCTATATTAGAGTCAGACTTCTTGTCAGTTTGTATTTCTATGGTTGATGGAAACCTAAAAAACCAAGATGTCTCTTTTGAAAGGCTTGCTACTGTTTGTAAATATGTTGTTCCGGTGGGCTACCCAGACAAACCCACAAAAAACTTTGAAGTGTTTTGCGATCAAAATGACCCCTCTCTTTTTCTCGCATCTGTTATGTTAAAAGATCAAAAGCTAATAGCTTGTGGCTCAAGAACCGCTGCGGTGGTTGGTAAAAACAAAGATGTTTTTCGGGCTGAGAAGTTTGCTGAAACCGGCATAGCAAGCATATCTGGAAATCTCTTTCACAGAAAAGATATTGGCACAAAGAAGTTGATTGACTCTAGGGTTAAAAGAATGAAAGAGTTGTTGCAGTGAAGTTGGCTGTTATTGGGTCAACCAATGGCACAGACCTTGTTCCTATTGTTGATGCTATAAACTCTGGGGAGCTTTTGGCCAGCGTGGAGGTTATAATTTCAAACAACGAGCTTTCTGGGATTCTAAAAAAAGCTGGCACTTATGGTATAGAGGGTCATTTTATTTGTCATAAAAATAAAAAACGTGGTGTTTTTGACTTAGAAATGTCACAAATTTTAGAAAGCAAAAAAATTGATTTAATTTTGCTTATTGGGTTTATGAGAATTCTTTCATCAGAGTTTGTAGAAAGGTGGCGTGGAAAAATAATTAACGTCCACCCTTCTCTGCTGCCAAAATATGCTGGCGGGATGAACAACGATGTTCATGAAAGCGTCTTGGCTGCGGGTGACAAAGAAAGCGGGTGTACAATTCATCTTGTAACCAAAGATGTTGATTGTGGTCCTATTTTATTACAAAAATCGTGTCCTGTTTATGCAAATGACTCTGTTGAATCTCTTCGAGAAAGAGTTCAAAAACTTGAGGGGGAGTCTTTTATAGAAGTAATTAACAACTGGAGGGGTTATGAATAATAAACTGTTTTTTGACTTTATTTCTATTGTTGAAAAAATTCTGCACTTAATCATACTGGGTATGGTGATATTCCTTTGCTTTGAAGAGGTTATGTCTGCTGTAAACGGTGGAGGGGTCAGGGTAGAGAGCGTTTTAATGCTGTTTATTTATCTAGAAATCATGCAAATGGTAAACATATTTTTTTCCACTGGAAAAATTCCAATAAGATATCCTTTATATATTGGCATGTTTGCTTTGGCAAGACATATATCTTTTGAAGATATAAAAGGTATTGAATCTTTGTATCTTTCTGCTTCTGTGGCGCTATTGTCTTTGGCACTTGTTGGTTTGGCCTATAGAAACAAAATAATGAACAAAAGCGTTCCACAGCTTCCAGAAAACGAATGACAAACAAGATCTTACCTAAAACCGCATTAATATCGGTTTCTAACAAATCTGGTGTTGTAACGTTTGCTAAGTTGCTACAAAAAAGTGGTGTAAAAATATTTGCAACCGGGGGTACAGCCTTGGCACTAAGGGGCGCTGGAATAAGAGTGTCAAAAGTGTCTACAATTTCTCGCTTTCCTGAAATTTTTGGAGGAAGAGTTAAAACCCTTAGTACATATATTTCTGGCGGGATTCTGGGGCAAAGAGATAAAGATAAAGCTGAAGCAAAAAAAAACAACATTACTTGGATTGATCTCGTTGTTTGCAACCTATATCCTTTTTCCAATGTTGCTAACAACACCAGCTCCACAATGGACGAAAAAATAGAAAATATTGACATTGGTGGACCAACCGTGATTAGAGCAGCAGCAAAGAACTTTAAATGGGTTGGTGTTGTTGTAAGCCCAAAAGACTACCGTTCTGTTGGTGCGGCTATTTCTAATGGGGGCCTTACAGAAAAAAGGCGTTTTAGCCTTGCTAAAAAAGCCTTTGGTCATTGTGCTGAATATGATCAAACCATCTTTGAAACACTATCAGAAAAAACACCCGAACATGATTCTTTGCGTTATGGTGAAAATCCTCACCAACAAGCTTTCGTTGTGAAAGGAGACATGCCCTCCTCTCTTGGTATTCCACAGGCCAAACAACACCAAGGCAAAGCTCTTTCATATAATAATTTTTTAGATGGGGACGCTGCTTTACAGTGTCTATCCGAGTTTAAAAAGTCTCCTGCGTGTGTTATAGTAAAACACAACTCTCCTTGCGGTGTCGGGGTAGGAAAGAACGTAAGCGAGGCATTTTCTGGGGCACTAAATGTTGACAGCCTGTCTGCTTTTGGCGGAGTGGTTGCAATAAACAAGAAGTGTACCGTTGATCTGGCAAAAAAAATAGATAAAATATTCTTTGAAATCATAATTGCTCCTTCTTTTGACGCTGGCTCATTAAAAATATTTTCAAAGAAAAAAAATCTGCGCGTTTTAAGCCTCAAAAAATATTTATCTCCAGAATTTTCGATTAAAACAATTGGTGGTGGAAGCTTGGGTCAAGAGCGAGATGATTCAAACCTGCTCGAAAAACACCTTGTTACACCAACTAAGAAGAAGTTGACTCCAAACCAACTTTCTACCGGCTTGTTTGCTTGGAAGGTGGTCAAACACACAAAGTCAAATGCCATCGTTGTAGCAAAAAACAATAAAATTATAAGCATATCTGGCGGTCAGACAAGCAGGGTCGATGCCACAAAAATTGCTTTTGAAAAAACAAAAATACCTAAAGGGTGTGTCGTCGCTTCTGACGCTTTTTTCCCCTTTAAAGACTCAATAGAAAAAATGGCACAATACAAAATTGCTGCCATAATCCAACCCGGCGGATCTATAAGAGACCGCGAGGTTGTTGAGTCGTGTAACAAAAATAAAATTGCTATGGCCTTTACTGGTTTTAGGGTGTTTAAACATTAGGAGAGCTTATGAAAGCTATTATTTGTAAAAAATTTGCTCCGGTTTCAGAGCTGGTTTGGGAAGAGGTTGCTGATCCTGTTGCGGGACCAGGAGAAATTGTCATTGATGTAAAAGCAGCTGGGCTAAACTATCCAGACAATCTTATTGTTCAGGGTTTATATCAATTTCAACCAGAAAGACCCTTTTCTCCCGGGCATGAGGGCTCTGGTATTGTTTCTTCGGTTGGGCCCGATGTTAAAATGCACAGGATTGGAGACAGTGTTGCGTTTTTTAAAGGCTTCGGTGCTTTTGCAGAAAAAATTGTAGTGTCTGAAAGAATGGCTTTTCCTATCCCCAAAAACTTTCCTCACAAAATAGCGGCTGGCGTTTTTATGGTTTATGGCACAAGTTATCATGGCCTTGTTCAAAGAGCAAAAATTAACAAGGAAGATGAGGTGTTGGTTTTGGGTGCCGCTGGCGGTGTTGGTTTGGCTGCCGTAGACATTGCAAAGTCTTTTGGTGCAAGGGTTGTAGCTGCCGTCTCTACCAAAGAAAAAGCCGATGTGTGCAGGGATTACGGAGTAGATGATGTTGTTATATATGGCGAAGAAAAACTTGACAAGGAGGGGCAGAAAGCACTTACAAAAGAACTAAAGTCTAAAAGTGTTCGTGGGGGGTTTTCTGTCATTTATGACCCAATAGGTGACTGTTTTGCTGAGCCTGCGCTGAGGTCTATTGGCTGGGGAGGAACTTATCTTGTGGTTGGCTTTGCTGCGGGAAAGATCCCGTCCTTTCCGACAAACCTAATGCTTCTAAAAGGTTGTGCTGTTTCTGGTGTTTTCATTGGAAGGTTTCAACAAGAAGAGCCCCAACAAAACGCTCAAAACTTGAAAGAAATTGGTGAGCTTCTTGGCTCTGGCAAGCTAACCCCCTTCATATCAGAAACCATACCCATGTCCGACTCGGTTGGCGCAATTGAGCGAATTGCTAAGCGCGGCGTTGTTGGTAAGGTTGTTTTTATTAACGACTAACCAAAATAAAGCAGCGCCAGGCAAAGCGACATTAGTGTCACGGACGGTATAGCTTTTCTAAAACTGCTCTTTACTCTGATGTGTGTAAGTATTGCAAACGCCATTAGTACTATAATACCTTTTAATCCTAGGTTGTTCAGTTCCGGGTTTGTGCTTAACAACATTACAGCACAAGAAAGTTTAGTAATGCCCGTAAGATCTCTTAACCAGTCCGGGTAGTTATAGTCTTTTCTGAACTCTGTAATTATGTTGTCGTATCTTACAACCCACACAAAAAAAAGGGCTGTTGAAATAACAATTTTAAGCACTGTTGTCAATAGTTCTATGTTCATTATATCTCTCTTTTTTTAATAGTCTTCAGGTAATAATTTTTTTATCTCTTTCATTGTTAGGGCGGTTATGTCGTCAATATTATCTCCGCTCCTTGTAAATATAGGGTTTCCAAAAACAACCTTCACGCTTTCTCTTTTAAAGGATCTTATTTTTTCTAAAATTCCTTTAGTTCCTATTACTGCAGTTGGGATGATTGGTATCTCATTTTTAATTGCAAAATATGCTACACCCCTTTTCCCCTCTTTGAGACCCTCTCCTTTTATAGTTCCTTCTGGAAAAATACAGATTCTCTCATTTTTCTGTATCTGCTTTTGGATGTTTTTAATTGTAGAAATTTGAAGGTTTGATCTGTTTACCAACATAACTCCATATGACCATGGCCCCCATGCTTTATACCAAGGAAGCTCTGCTTGGTCTTCGGCCATCAGATATGTAATAGGCTTAACAACTGCTGCTGTTATTGGTGCGGGGTCAACGTCGTCAATGTGGTTTGGTGCAAGTATATATGGCCCTGAAGGTGGTAAATTTTTTTTACCCTCAACAGAAAATTTTGTAAGAACGCTACACAATAAGAGCGAAAAAACCCCAATAACATACCTTATCAGCCAGCTTCTTGGGTGCGGTTCTTTCATTTTTTAAAAAGGTAGGTCGTCGTCTTCTACTGTCTGATTTAGGTTTTCTTTTTTTACAGGCTCCTGGTTCATTCCGGAAGAAGAATCAAGGCTGTTTTCTCCTCCACCCAAAATTTGAACACCACCATAGTTGTTAGCAACAACGCCCGTTGAATATCTTTCATTTCCCTCTTTGTCTTGCCACTTGTCTGTCTTCAAAGAGCCCTCAATATAAACCAAGGTTCCTTTTTTTACATATGGTTGAACATATTTTTCTGCGGTTGAGCCAAACACGGTTACCTTCGTCCACTCTGTTCTTTCTTGCATTTCGCCGTCTTTGCTTTTCCACGACTCATTTGTTGCAACGCTAAAACTGGCTACAGCTGCACCGTCACCGGTAAATCTTATTTCAGGATCTTGTCCAAGCCTGCCTATTAGTGTTACTTTGTTTACTGTTCCCTTTGCCATTTTTTTTCCTTTAACTAAGATTTAGTTCGTTATAAATAATATCTACTCTTCTTTTAAATTTATCGTCATTTTTTAATAGTTCTGAGACCTTTTTATGTGCATGCATAATTGTTGTATGGTCTCTTCCTCCTAGATGTACCCCTATTTCGCTCAAGGGCATGTCTAAAACCTCCCTCGCCAAATATGCTGCAACCTGTCTTGCCTCTGCAATGTTTTTTCTCCTAGACTGGCCCACCATTTCTTCTTGGGAAACAGAAAAGATGCTACAAACTCCGCTGACAACATCTTGCATATTAACCTGTCCGTACCCCTGGTCTCCAAGCCTTTCCCTTATTATAGACTCTACAAGCGCCTCATTAATTTTGTCTCCGGAAAGGGTGGCGTGTGCAAATATTTTTGTTACACAACTTTCTAGGTCTCTTATGTTTGTCCTAACGTGTGATGCTATCTTTTCAAGGTGGCTTCCTTCAATTTTTATATTATTTTGTTTGGCCTTTGTTGACAATATGGCAACCCTTGTTTCAAAATCTGGTGGCTGAATATCTGCATGAAGGCCAGACTCAAACCTAGACAACAACCTATCTTGAAGCCCCACCATTTCTCCCGGATATCTGTCTGCTGTCATCACAATTTGTTTTCCGTTTGTGTAAAGCTCATTAAATGTGTGAAAAAACTGTTCTTGTGTCTGCTCTTTTCCTTGAAAAAACTGTATGTCATCAATTAATAAAACATCGGCGTTTCTATAAACCTTAGAAAAGTCCAACGTTTTGTTTTCTTGGATGCTTGCAATAAAGTCGTTTGTAAATTTTTCTGATGAGGCGAGCACCACGTTTATTTCCTTTTTTGATCCTATTAATTCGTTTGCAATTGAATGTAAAAGGTGTGTCTTTCCAAGCCCTACTCCGCCATAAATTATAAGCGGGTTAAAGTCTGCTGTTCCCGGAGCGCTTGCAACTTTGTGTGCTGCATTCTTTGCAAAAATGTTGTTTGGTCCCTCAATAAATGAAGAAAAAATGTTTGAGGGGTTTATGTTATTTCTTTTGCCCGCATTGCTCTGTTTGGTTGTTTCTTCTTTATCAAGCTCAACAGAAGAGATGTTTTGTTCTGATTGGGGGGCTATAGAAACCTTTAGCTGTAAAGCGCTATCAATCTCTTTTAAAGAAGACAATATGATGTCCTGATAATTATTAATAATCCAGTCATATGCAAACTGGTTTGGTGCTTCAACAATAAAAATGTCGTTTGTTATTCCAACGGGAGATAGTGTTTCAATCCATGCTTCGTAGGCATGAGCAGGTAGGCTGCTTTTAAGATCCTCGTCTGTTTTTATCCAAATTTTTTTGTAATCCATTAGTTATCCACAGGTTATTAACATATTTTTATTTGTGTATTAATTACTTTACGTTCTTTTTGTTTTGATACATAGAACTTTTTAGGTTTTTTGAAATCTTTTATTTGTTTTACAAATAGTTTTATTAAACTATATTTCGGCAATATACTATTATGAAAAGAACTTATCAGCCTAGTAACAGAAAAAGGAAAAATAAGCACGGTTTTATGAAAAGAAAATCGACCGTTGGCGGCAAGAAGGTTTTGTCTTCTCGTATGAAAAAAGGTCGTAAACGTCTTACCGCTTCTTCATAAAATGGATCGTAAAACTCTCACTGGTTTTATTCTAATCGGTGCAATTTTATTATTGTGGCCAAGCTATCTTGAATTAATTTCTCCGTCGGAAAAAAGCGATAAAGATGTTGTTTCGCCCGACACTTCTTTAGTAGAAAAATATTCAGAAACTACTCTCAAAAAACCCGTTGAAGCAGCTTTAGAAAGCTCTGCTGTTGAGGAACAAACATTTACCATTAAAGGTAAAAACTATATTGCTGAGATAAGCAATGTCGGTGGGGGCTCAATTGTTTCTTATAATCTTACAAAACACCTTAAAAAATCAGAAGACACTCTAAATATGATTGATGCCTACAACTCTAATAATTTAGTTGTAAGCTTTGTAAACCAGTCCGGCGAGATCGTTTCCTTAAACAAAAAATGGAGGTTGGTTTCTGGGGGCTCGGTTGATCTTTCTGAAGCAAACCCAACAGCATCTTTATTGTTTACCACTGAACACCTTGGTAGATCGGTTACAAAAGAGCTGGTTTTTAGCTTTGACTCTTATGAAATAGATATTTCAACCTCTTTAAGAAACCTTAAGGATGTTTCTTTAGACGAAAAATATACCCTATCCTGGGTTGGCGGCCTACCAGAACACGAAGGGACTCAAGATGCAATGTTTATGGAGGGTCTAATAAGTCAGGCTGGTAGTGTCGAGTCTTTTAGGGTTGGAGCTGCAGGCTTTTTTGGGTCATCAAACACCAACAATATTGATGCCGAAGAAAAAAGGTATGTTGGACAAGCAGACTTTGCTGGATATAGAACAAAATATTTTGGTCTCTTTTTTGTTCCTCAAAAATCAGATTTAGTTGAAATAACAAAATATCCAACCCCCTTAAGGGCTGGGGTTAATGTTAACATTACTCAAGATATAAACCTTGAAAAAAACAAGTTTTATCTCGGGCCCCTTGACTATTCTAGCGTTGAAAATCTCGGTGTTGGTCTCGAAGAAAAAATTTTAGGTTGGCAATGGCTTTCTTCTGTCTCTTGGCTTGTTTATAGCATTATGATTATTCTGTACGGGTTTATACCTAATTATGGTGTTGTTGTTGTGCTTTTTGCGGTTTTAATCAAGCTTGTTACATATCCCCTAATGGCAAAACAACTTAGATCCTCGAAGAAAATGCAAGAAATATCTCCTTTGATGAATCAAATTAAAATAAAATACAAAAACAACCCAACCCTACAACAACAAAAAATGGCGGCGCTTTTTCAGGAAAACAAAATAAATCCCCTGGCTGGCTGTTTACCCCTTTTAATTCAAATGCCAGTTTTAATGTCAGTCTTTATGGTTTTTAGAAATACTATTGAGTTTAGGGGCGAATCTTTCTTTTTGTGGATTAATGATCTTTCTGCTGCCGACACACTTTTTAGTTTTGGAGGAATACCAGTTAATATATTGCCCTTTTTAATGGCTGGCTCTATGTATTATACAATGAAACTAAGTTCAGCTTCTCAGCCTGCTGGAGGAGACCCCGCACAAGAAGCAACTCAACAAATGATGAAATATATGTTTCCTGGTATGATGTTCTTTTTGTTTTATTCCTTCCCATCAGGACTAAATCTATACTATTTGTGTTTTAATGTAATGCAAATAGCACAGCAAAAAATAATAAATAACGAAAAAACAGAAACCGTAAGGAAATAATCTTGGCTATTGTTGCCTGTTCAACACCTCCCGGCGTTAGTGGTATTGCCGTTGTTAGAATTTCAGGAGAAGATGCAATAAAGAATGTTTCTACCTTTGTTAAAGACAGCCCCCTTGATAAAGCGCACCCTGTTTCAAAAGTTTGTTTTCTCGTCGACAAGGACGGTGAAATCTTTGATGAAGCTATAGTTACAAGCTATATTAGCCCAAACTCATATACTGGAGAAAATTTGGTGGAGATATCGTGCCACGGAAACCCTAAAATCGTTTCAAAAATAATTGATCTTTCTGTTGATGCCGGCTCGAGGCTAGCAGAAGCCGGTGAATTTACAAAAACTGCTTTTTTAAATGGAAAGCTTGACCTTTCTGAAGCAGAGGCTGTTGCATCAGTAATTCACTCTTTGTCTTTAGCTGGCGTTAAGGCTGGAATTAAAAATCTTAGGGGCGGCTTATCAAAAGAAATATATTCAATTAAGTCTTCTCTAGTGTCTGTTGTTGCAAATCTTGAATTTAATCTCGACATATCGGAAGAAGACCTACAGCCAAACCTTTTAAAAAACTCAGAAAAAACGATTTTAGAAACAATCAAAAAGCTAGATGCCTGTATAACCTCTTTTAAAGAAACAAAAATGTTTCAATCTGGTGCATCAGTTGTAATCTTAGGGCCTCCAAACGCAGGGAAGTCAACACTATTCAATTATCTTGTTAGTAAAAATCAATCAATCGTTACAGATGTTGAAGGAACAACAAGAGATGTTATAGAAAAAAGTATAAACATTAATGGCTTACCTATACTATTAAAGGACACGGCAGGAATTAGAGAGTCTGGTGATGATGTAGAAAAAATTGGTGTTGAAAGGTCTTTTGTCGAGGCAAAAGATGCTGATTTGACTATTATATTAAACGATACGGATCTCTCTTTCGAGGGTGTTAAACATATACATGTTTTTAATAAGTCAGATATTAAAAGCCCAGACAAAAAATATGATATTTCTATTTCTGCTAAAACGGGAAAAAATGTTAAAGAACTAAAAGAAATCATTTATAACAACCTGATTAGCGACAAAGCTAAAACAACTGATACTCTTTTGACTTCTAAAAGACAGTATAATGCAATAAAAAGTGCGTTAAAACACATAAAAGATGCTTATTCATTGTTGGTAGCTGAAGACTCTATAGAGCTTTTGGTTGAAGATATTAACAGATCAATAAGCTTTCTCGACAGCATAACAAAAAAGACAACAAAAGATGATGTACTAGATGCGGTTTTTTCATCCTTTTGTGTAGGGAAATAGTTTCACGTGAAACGCACACAAAATAAATATGATTTAGTTGTTGTTGGGGGTGGACATGCTGGAATTGAAGCAGCTCTAATTGCCCACAAAAGAGGTATTAAAACTCTTTTGGTTTCTATGGATAAAAAATCTGTAGGTCGAACGTCTTGCAACCCAGCTGTTGGGGGGCTTGCAAAAGGACAAATGGTAAAAGAAGTTGATGTTTTGGGTGGAATAATGGGGTTTTTTGCGGATTTATCTACACTACAAAGCAAAACACTCAACAAGTCAAAAGGGAGGTCTGTTTGGTCTCCCAGGTCTCAAATCGATAAAAATCTCTATGAAAAAATTGCCCAAAAATATATTAAAGAACAGGGTCTTGATGTTTTAGAGGGAGAAGCTGTATCTCTAAATGTAAAAAAAGACAGTGTTCGTGGGGTTTTTTTAAAAGATGGTTCAGAAATTACTTGTTCGGCGGCGGTTTTGACCTGTGGAACCTTCTTAAATGGATTAATTCACATTGGATCTAAACAAATTAATGCAGGAAGATATGGAGAAAAAAGAGCTGAAGGAATTACAGAAAACCTAAATAGCCTAGGTTTAAAAAATGGAAGATTAAAAACTGGAACACCTCCAAGAATAAAAAAATCTTCTGTTGATTGGAACAGGGGTGAGGCTGGATATGGCGACAAAAACCCTTCTCCCCTGTCTTATAGAACAAAAAACTTTTCTCCAAAAGATGAGCCTTGTTATTCTTTTCGAACAAATAGCAACACTCACAATATTATTTTAGACAACCTTTCTTCTTCCGCTATGTATTCTGGAAAAGATATGGCAACTGGGCCCAGATATTGCCCCTCTATTGAGGACAAAGTATATAAATTTAATCAAAACCCTTCCCATGTTTTACAGCTAGAACCAGAATGGAGCATGTCTGAACAAATATATGTGAACGGTTTTTCAACCAGCCTTGAAGAAAAAATTCAGTTAGAATCGCTCAAAACAGTTAGTGGCTTAGAAAATGTAGAGTTCATAAGACCTGGATATGCAATTGAATATGACTTTTTTTATCCTTCTCAATTGAAAAACACACTCGAGAGCAAGGCTGTTTCTGGATTATTTATGGCGGGACAAATAAATGGTACCTCGGGATATGAAGAGGCATCCTCACAGGGTATTATAGCAGGTATAAATGCCTCTTGTTTTATTTTAAATGAAAGTCCTTTAATTTTAAAAAGAAATGATGCTTATGTGGGGGTGTTAATTGATGATTTAATATTAAAAGACACCAACGAACCATATAGAATGTTTACCTCAAGAGCAGAATATAGGTTACAACTAAGATCTTCTAATGCAGATCAGAGATTATTAACAAAATCAAGAGAATATGGGCTTCTCGACCAACAAACAATAGAAAAGTTAAGTGAAAAAATAGAAAATACTACAAATATGGTTAGCTTTCTTGAAGACAATAATATAAATCCAAAAAAAATTAATAAAAGACTGCAAGAATTGGGTGAAAAACCAATAACAGAACCTACGCGTATGTCAAACATTCTTAAAAGACCAAAAGTATCTATATTAGATATAATAATAGATAATAAAGAAACCAAAAGCGTTCTCACAAACCATATGAAAGAAGAAATTTTATTTGAAGCGGAAACAATTATTAAATATAGTGGTTATATAAATAGACAAAAGGAAGAAATTGATAAAATTAAAGTATATGAAAACATGATTATTCCTGAAAAATTTGATTATAATGATATTAAAAGCCTTTCAAATGAAAGCAGAGAAAAATTTATTAACATAAAACCACAAACAGTTGGACAAGCACAAAGAATAAATGGTATTAGACCATCGGATATTTCAATTTTATTAGTATATTTAAAACGTCCGTTTCACGTGAAACAAATAAAATGAATTATTTAGTTTATATATTATTATTTATGTCTTTTTTAGAGGCTCAGCAAGAAATTCTCCTCGACAGAATTGCTTCTGTTGTTGAAAATAAAATTGTATTAATGAGTGATGTTGTACTGGCTGCAAATGCTGTTGCAGCTCAACAGAAGTTAAACCCCAACACCAGTCCTGTAGCATTTCAAAAAATTTTAGAGTCATCTCGAGAAAGTATGATAGAACAGTTATTAATTATAGAAATGGCAAAAAAAGACTCTGTTGAGGTTTTAGAAAAAGATGTTGAAAGGGCTTTAGATCAACAAATTCAAAATATTATTAATCAAAGTGGCAGCAAAGAACTGGCAGAAGAAGCCTTGGGTAAGAAAATTTCCGATTTTAAAAGAGAATATAAAGATGATATTAAAGGAAAATTATTAGCAGAAAAATATACAAATGAAATTTCACAAGCTATAAATATTACTCGTTATGAGGTTGAAGATTTTTTTAATGCATATAAAGATAGTATTCCTTCCTTTCCAACACTCTACAAAACACATCACATATTAATAGAAATAAAACCTTCTGAAGAATCAATAGAAAATTCATTCAATAAAGCTAATGATATAAGAAATAAAATTTTAAATGGAGAAATAAGCTTTGATGATGCAGCAAAAAATTATTCTGCTGATCCAGGTTCAAAAGATCAGGGTGGTAATTTAGGTTATGTTTCAAGAGGAACATTTGTTAAAGAATTTGATAAGGTTGTTTTTACTGTAGAAAAAAACATTTTAACGAAGCCGGTAAAAACACAGTATGGACATCATATAATTGAAGTGCTCGAAAGAACCGGAGAAAAGGTATTAGCTAGACATATTTTAATTAGGATGGAAACAACAAATCTCGACAAGAAAAAAACTTATGATACTATTAATAATATTAAAAAAAATATAAAAAATTTTGATGATTTTTATAAAGCCGCTGGTAAATTTTCAGATGACAAAACCAGTAGTTCAAATGGTGGTTTTTTAGGAATGATTGATTTAGAATATTATCAAGTACCTGAATTAAAAAAAGAAATTTCTACTATTAAAACAAAAACCATAAGTAATCCTATTGAAACTGATTTTGGTTATCATTTAATATGGGTTGATGAAATTCAAGAAGGTGGGCCTCCTACATTAGAAACAAATTGGTTAGAGCTGGAAGAAATGGCTTTAAATAAGAAAAAATCAGATTGGTATCAAACCTGGATTAATAAAATCAAATCACAATTTTATATAAAAAGAAATCCACTAACTTATCCACAAATTAATGGATAATTTAAGTATTCTTTTTTCATAACCTTATCAACATTTCTTTCACAAGTTATTAACCTCTTTTTTGACTTTAAATTTTGTATTTTTATCGACGACAAATTATAAATTTTATATACTTATCCACAAACGCACATCTATAATACTATTATTAGTTTTTTATATATAAATATATTATAAATATATATACCAATTTAATCTTGTACTCAACACATTATTATTATAATATTGAAGGTTAATTATGAACATTTCAACCACAAAAAAAGAACTTCAACAGGCGTTTTCAAAACTATCTAAAACAACTCAATTAAAATCTCAAAATCCTTTAGTTAATTATACTTATATATCATCATCTCCTGCTGGAGTAATTCTACATTCAACTGATCTTGAGGTTGGTGTTAAAACGCAAATTAATGCTTCTGTTAA
>JAYPYG010000038.1:0-7183 GCA_038280095.1 Fidelibacterota bacterium
CGCGGCCCGTTGGGGAATATTCCCCAATTTTCACTTATTTGTAAAAAGGTGTTGACTTCTCCAATCAAATGTACATTATGGAATCATGATTAACTTACTACCCGCTGAAAAGCAAAATGACCCACGCTACAAGCTCGACTATTCTCGCCCTGTGCACGTTTATCGCAACCTTCACAAGAAATGTTATTCCGTTCGTCAAGATGGATTAGTCAAGGGCCACTTTAGGCAGTTGGCTGTAGAAAACCCTCGCTTTGTAGTCAATACCGCTGGCATGACTCAGGTTCGCAAAACCAAAACAAAGAACGTCCACGCTGTTATCGTCGGAAGGCTTACCAACTTTGTTGGAGTGCAAGCAATTTCGGGCGATTCTGTCACTTATAATCCTTACGTTCACGAATCCTTTGTTTTTGAACCTTCTGGCCAGCCAATCATGTCAGCAAAAAGAGCTGACCTTTTTTTCTCGACAAGAGGCCGCTCAATCGTTAAAGTTCAACGCTCACACAATTACTAATCATGGAATACATTATCAAAATCCTTCAAGCCTGTCTTTTATCCTCATTATTTGGCGGACTATTCTGTATGTTCTGGCTCTGCTGCCTTTACATTCAATTCAAAAAAGATGAGAAAAAAATTCAAGAAAGCTTGACAGACCACTAAAAATCAACATTCTCATATTTACGAACTAACCATTAACGAAATTATTAATTATGAAAAACTCAAACTTATCCCTCTCCCTCAAAGCTCTCGGACTCACCGAAGAACACTTTGAAAACATGAAGCGACAAATAGGCGTAGACACCGCCGTTGCTGAAGTTGCTCAAGTTCAAGAAGCTGACATCAACGAAGAAGTTGAATATGCGAAAGCTCGCCGCCGTGAACTTGGTAGTCGTGATGTCGAAGCTGACGAAGATTACGAAAACGACGAACAGCTTTGCGACCTCGAATATGTTTCACCCTCAATGCGTGAAGCTTTCGGAGAATAAGCAAAAAAAACTATTGACTTGAATCCATTTTCTGCCATACTATACACCATAACAATTAACTAATCAAAATCATGAAATTCCTACAAAAACTCGCATTCGCATTCGCCCCAAAGTACAACTTGGTTTATACTAACGAACTGGGTCACACCAAGCTCTATCAATTTCGTGGAGACGTTCGCAAAAAGCAGCAATTCGACAACCAGAAAGAGGGTCGTTCTGAAGTTGGCTTCCGTGCTTACGTTGTTGGCAAGGGCTACCGCTCTTTCCGCTGGGACAGAGTGAAGAGTTTGGCTCGCAGCTAAGCTTTCCGCTTTGAGAGAAGAGCTTCTTGACATATTTTAAGAACCTGTCATTATTCCTGCGTAACACTAACCAAAACCCAACAATGCACAAAATTATCACGCCCAAAAACATTCTCGAACTATTAAAGGAAAAGATAGAGAATGATTCGTTAAATTCGCATGAACTTGTTGAAGACTTGGCAGAACTAGCCGCCTCGCACTTTGGTGGAGAGATTGGCACGATTTCTTTTGAAGAAGATGCAACAGACCCTTTCTGGATTGCTCTCCACAAAGGCTATTTGGACGAGCAGGACAACCCTTACGAGCGTTTTGAAGAAGGTTGGGTGGAGTTTTGTTGACTCAACTTAAAAACCTGTCATTATCATTTCTAACGCTATGAAACTTTTAACTGCCTTGCAAAAACAAAACCCTTTTATTATGACCGCATTCGATGGACGCTGCTTTTTCTTACATAAGAATGATAAGCGACACACTCCACGCAAGAACGATAGGATTGTATCAATCGCATTTGTTGAACAGAATGCCGATAAGCTTTGCGAAATCGAGCAAGGAATTTTCGAATTAGACTTGACTCTCTGTTAATTATCTGCCATTATTAACACCATGAAACATAAAGAATTAGACTTAGTCCGACGCCTCCAAGATGAATGCCAACTTGATGAAGGCGATATTGTAACTGACAAGGTTGGATTTGTCATGTGCGTGAACCGCAACCTTGGACTGACTCTTACGATTTTCTGCGTCGAGTGGATTAAGTAACACTCTGGCCGAGCGGCGGACTTAAAATCCGCTCCTCGAAAGGGGGTGAGGGTTCAAGTCCCTCCTTGGCCACCAAAATTTAAAAGGTTAAGGTTATCATAAGGTTATAGAGTTGGGGAATATTCCCCAACTCGCGGGCCGTTGGGGAATATTCCCCAATTTTCACTTTTTGCAAAAAAAGTATTGACCTCAAAGCCATTTTGACCATTATGGAATACATGATTACCCAACCTTACCTTCCCTTCCCAGCTCAAATTCAACGTGGCAACTTGTCCAACGTCTTTTTGCCAAACAAGCCGTTCAACGTGTACATCGTTCGCACTCGCTACGACAACCGAGACGCATTTGTTGGCTGTTCTTATTTTCCAGTAGCTCGCTGCAAAACTCTGGGCTATGCTATTTTGGAAGCAAAGAAGCTGGCCGACGAATTGTACAGCGATTGCGACCATATTGACATGGATGACCCACATATCGAAATCCGCTTTCACCCTGACTACAAATTTCCTGCCAGCAAATCGCAGAAAAAGCGTGAAATGTGGGCAGGTGCTGTTATCTTTGGCTGCGACAAAGTCGATGCCATACCTCCAATGACAGGAGATGAAGGAATCCCATTTTAACCCAAACCAAAAACTATCATGAACTGGACACCAATCCCTTCCACAAAAGCACCATTGCTCGATGAGGCAATCACTGCCACAACTGGCATCAACCGCAAGCAAGCCATCTCTGGCAAGACTTGCCCATGCTGCGGCTCATCCGTAACACTAGATTCGTTTCGAGACAAACTTTCCCTCAAAGAGTTCCACATCTCTGGACTCTGTCAAACCTGTCAAGACGAAGTATTTGGAGGATAAAAGTGAAAACATTATTAAAAATTATTACAAATTCTGGGTATATGACCCACGAGCAACTCAAAGAAGTGCAGGCAGCATTTCCGAATATGCCAGTTGTCCTGCTTTGGGGTCAGCGTGCAAGGCAAAGGGTTGCAGTGAAGTACGCAGAAGGGATGATAGCGGAAGGCGAAGAGGAAGGCGATTACATCCGCTCGGTTTTCTTTGATGTTGAGACGTATGACAAGCTTGTTGACGTGTTTAACATATGTGGCTAGTGGATTGGGGAATATTCCCCAACCCGCCGCCCGTTGGGGAATATTCCCCAATCGAAAAAAGTTTCACTTTTTTACCCAAAAGGCTTGACCTTTCCAGTATTTTCACCATTCTCATATGTATAACCTGATACTGACAACGACTAAAGTAGAAACCGCTTCCCCCAAACTGAACGCCCTCGCCACGCATCAAAACACTAATGAAAACCGAAACCACCGAAAAATGGTCGAACGAAAAAGTTTGTCAAATGTTCGACGCAAACCTTAACGCCACTCTTGCAGAGCTGTCCCGTATGTCTGGGCACTCAATCGCAGAGTTAAAACGAATCCTCATAAAGAATGAAAGCAATTGATTTTCTCAATCAGTTTGACCATGTTCCAATGGTCGAGCGTAACGGCACGTTTGCCAAGGCTGGCACGACTCAACGCCGCAGGTGGCTTGAGCAGTCTGCCGTTTTGATTAACGGCAAAAGGCCAAAGCCTAATGATGAAATTAGCTTCCCAGTGACCGAAATGGTATTCTTTCCAAAATCACAGCGTAAGCGTTGCACCTTTGCATAGTTGGGGAATATTCCCCAACCCGCGGCCCGCTGGGGAATATTCCCCAATTTTCACTTTTTGTGAAAAAAGTGTTGACGAATAAACTGTTTTCCACATACTGGAGTACATAATTAACCTCATCTATGAAAAAACTAATTACCGAAAAAACCTTCCGCCCTTTGCCTGGGGTACGCATTAACGCCCGACTTCACAAAGCCTCAAAGGAAAATGGCCAAACCATTGATTTGGAGCCTGCTCCAGAGGAGTTTTATACCTTCTCCGTGGATGGAAGTATTGGCCACGACCAATTTGGCCAATGCCAAGATTCAATCTCGCCTCTCCTTGTTGAGCATGGAGTATTCCTTGAGAATGAGGAAGTTGCTCGAATTATGCAATTCTGGTATCGCTGGCACTTGAACGACATGAATGCTGGGACTCGTGACCAGCAGCGTTTCGCTTGCCATCAAGATTATGACGCAAACTGCCAAGAGTTGAGAAAACTTGGTATGTATGAAGATAGGGGATACAAGTATGGCCAAGCTTGGCTTGTAGAGCTTATTCCTGACGAAATCGTCGAAGAAATGAAAAATTTGTTAAAATAGATTTGACAAAACTGGCAATTCTGACATTCTCATACGTATAACCTTAAGAAAAACTATTATGAAAAAAATCACCATCTCCTCTGACCAATTTGGACGCACTCACCTTACCGCCAGTTCTGGCGAAATGACAGTCATTCCTGCGGGTTATTCGCTCGCAGAAGCTCAGTGGGAGCTTGAAGCGTTTTGTGACGAGCTGGATATAAATCCCAGCCGTTTCTTTAGTCAGCTCAAAGAATTTTATTCTTGAGCTTGACATTTCTTTAATTTTCAACATTCTTATCATTATGATTGCTCACGATATTTGCAAACTCACTAACGGACAGTTCTGTATCACTATTATTGAACGTGCCAAAACCACGATTCACACTCGCAAGACGCTGCAAGAGGTTTTTGCCGTACTGCGTGACGCTCGCCTTCGCAACAAACCAACAATCAACCGCTGGAGATAACATGACAGTAACACATAAAGGAGACACTTACAATTTTGAATTTCTCACCAATGGCATCGCTCGAACCTTCGACTATGGTGCTAAGTGGGACATCACTTTCAAGCAGGAGAATGGGAAGTGGGTTCCCCACAATTCCCAAGCTCATATGCAGGGTTATTCGGGCTTAGCTGACAAGCTCAACAGGTTATCATAAGGTTATACGTTAAAGGGAGTAATCCCCAGCCCTCCGAGCGTTGAGGGTTGGGGAATATTCCCCAACGGCCCGCGGGTTGGGGAATATTCCCCAATCGAAAAAACTTTCAACTTTCTGCTCGAAAAGCTTGACCTTTCTGCAAAACCTGTCATTCTCGTTTTATACCTTATGAAAAACATGACCATAGAAGAATCCGCCCGATATAACGAACTGATGTGCGATTTGGAGTATTACGACCAAGCTCTGGATTGTGCCAAATGTGAATACGACCTTAATCCAACATTTGAGAACCAAGGCAAAGTCTCTCAATTGCAAAACAAAGTAAACTCTCTGATAAGGGCATTAAATCCATGAAAGAACTAAATCCAATGATACGCAAGATTTCGGAGCATTACTGCTTTCGGATTGATTATTGTGACACGTTAAGTCACTGGACTATAAGAGGTGGCCAAATGCTCTGCGAATTTTATTGGACTTCCAGCCAAACTGAGCAAGAATTTCTTGACGAACTCTCTACATTTTGGCAAGATGTCGGGGCAGAAAAATCCCATCACTAACACGCAAAACAAATGATAAAACCAAAGCCAACATTCTATCCCGCTTACGAATCGCACATCAACTTTTCTCTTGGGAAAATCGACTTCTCTGCTCACTCTTACGAGATTGATACGGCTGGACATTGTGAGTTGACAGAGGAACAAACAAAAGAATTTTTCTTGGCAATGTACAATCATTATGTTGACAACAACGACAAATTCTGGGAGAATCAGGAACAATGAGAACACTATATTCAGCAGTAGTTTTAGACCCAAAATCAAAAATTGACGTATTGCACGCGGTTCGCGGCATCCCGCACTCAGGTTGGGACTGCAAAGCCCACCACATGACAATCTGTTTCGGACGTGGATTGCCCGAACATCTTAAGAGAGATTTGGGCAAGCGTGTCCCGCTTACTGTTACTCATGTCGGCAAGTACAGCAACAGTGCTATTGCTGTCAGGGTTGCAGGTTACGAAAGCCAAAACAAACATCCGCACATTACGTGCTGGGTAAACACAAGGGCTGGAGGCAAACCAGTTGACTCGAATAAGATTGAGTTCTGGAAGCCAGTAAAGAATTTTGCCATCCACGGCACAGTGGAGGAGGTTAAAGGTTAAGGTTATCACAAGGTCATAGAGTTGGGGAATATTCCCCAACTCGCGGGCCGCTGGGGAATATTCCCCAGCCAAAAGTTTTTTACTTTTTTCTCAAAAAAGCTTGACGTTTTCAGTATTTTCCTCATTCTCGTATGTATGGTTAAGATTACTGACAAGGAACTGATTGCAAGCAACGCCTACAATGCGGGATGGGATGGCGAGGGGTCTGAAGATATGTGCACCCGCACATACGAGGACGATGGCGTGAACTGGGAAATTTGGGCCGACAACTGGAACAGGGGAAGGCGTGATGCGGTTGAGGAGCGGTGCGGCCATGAAGCTCTTTGCTGCGAGCAGTTGAGTTGGTGAATATTCCCCAACGGCCCGCGGGTTGGGGAATATTCCCCAACTGAGAAAACTTTCATTTTTCTTCACGAAAAGCTTGACGCTTTCCCTATTTTCCCTATTCTGGAAGACATAACCTTAAGATTAATTATGATTATTAAAGCCCAACCAGTAACCGCCCAAGCCAACGCAAGCAAAGTAGTAGCTATGCTTTCAACCAAGGACGCCATCGACCAAGAAGGTGTTCATGTAGATGGAGTAATGAATAACTACTTCACTCGCAGCAAGATTCGTAAAAACGAATTTATCCGTGACGCTGCATGCTTCTAATCTCAACCCACTGACCTGAATAACTATGAATAAAAATTCATTTCTTTACCGTAAACTCGCCAGAATGGAGAGAAAGGCGAATTTCCTTCAACAACGAGAGAATGGCTGCGATGCCCAAATTGCTTGGCACGAGCACAAGGCAAGAGAGTATAAGGTGATGAAGAAAAAACTCGTCAAGCAATCTGGTTTGCTCTGGGGTTTCATTTATCGCCTAAACGACATTCTCGGAGCACACCAAAAAGCCGAAGAGCGTCAAAAAGAAGAGATTCGCGAACTCAACAAAAAGACTGTGGCACAGTTCGCCGCCGAACTTAACGCTGATTTTGACGCCCAGAATGATTGGAGCATTTAAGGATTGGGGAATATTCCCCAACCCCCCGCCCGTTGGGGAATATTCCCCAACTGAAAAAAGTTTTGCTTTTTTTGCAGAAAAGCTTGAC
>JAYPYG010000008.1:0-36663 GCA_038280095.1 Fidelibacterota bacterium
TACCTGAATCACTTCAAAATATTCATGGATACCATGGATATTGGCATTCCGGAGTAAGAAAAGGCTACAGTGGAGTTGCGACTTTCTGCAAACAAGAACCGCTTGATGTTCAATACGGATTGGGAATTGAGAAATATGATAGAGAAGGAAGAGTATTGATTACAGAATTTGAAAATTTTTTATTATATAACATTTATTTTCCGAATGGACAAAAAGATGAGCATAGATTACAGTACAAATTAGATTTTTATGACGATTTATTAGTGATATTGAATGAGCAAGTAGAATCTGGCACCAATGTAGTAGTTGCGGGGGATTGGAATACTGCTCACTTTCCGATTGATCTTGCCAATCCAAAAGCAAATGAAAAAAATTCCGGATTTATGCCTGTTGAAAGGGCTCAATTAGATGAATATGTTGAAAACGGTTATGTTGACACGTTTAGATTATTTCACGATGAGCCTGAAAGATATTCATGGTGGACTTATCGTTTTGGAGCAAGACAAAGAAATATTGGATGGAGAATTGACTATTTTTTTGTGAATGAAGGTTTTGTAGAATCAGTAGCCGATGCAGATATTCATGAAGACGTAATGGGATCTGATCATTGTCCAGTCTCTATTGAATTAGTTGACAATTTCTAAAATTGCAAAATATAAGCTCGAAGTATGGCCTACACGCTCTCCATTTAAGCTGTCAGGAAATTGCACAACAATTGAATTTTTAATTTCTTTATTGTATGGATCAAAATCATATTTCTTAAACTGAGAGTCAAATTCTTTAATATTCCTCCATTGGACTAATTTATTTTTAAATCCTTTTGAGAATGCCTCATCAAAACTATTTAAATTATCTGGACATTTTTTAAATCTTTTTTCTATGGACATTCTTGTAGTCATTGGAACTTTATCAATATCCATATGTAAGGCAGTAGCAACTGTATTATAAATTATGTTTTCATTTAATTCAGAATTCAGGATTGAAAATAATACTACTGTACCACCCATGCTGTGTCCAACAACCTGCCATTGATTAATATTAGGATATTTATTTATTAAGTCATTTAGCTCTTTATTAAAATCTACAGCAACACTACTTGGGCAGTCGTTCCAATCATATTTGTAAAAAAAAGTATTAATATCATTTTCTACTAAATAATTAAATGGTTGAACCCATTCATGATGAATGCCAACCCAATATGCGGGATAAAATCCATGAATTGCAATAATTCCCACCTTACTATCACTTGTATGAATTATTGACATCCCATTTGATATTTTTTTTAGTTCTCTGAATGATGAAAACTTATCATCTGAGAAAGAAAAAGTAAGCAAACAAATAATTCCGAGAATTGTTGTTAGTGTACGATTAAACATTATATATTGTCCAAATTGTTAAAATGAATTTAAAAATACAATTAGTAAATACTAATAAAGAATATGAAGAGATACTCAATATCAGAAAATTGGTTTTTGTTGAAGAACAAAATGTTCCAATAGATATTGAAATCGAATATGAAGATGAATCTCATCATGTCATTTGCTATCATAATGATTTGCCTGTTGCAACAGGTAGATGGAGAGAAACTAGCTTTGGCATAAAGTTAGAACGATTTGCGGTATTGCATGAATTCAGAGGGATGGGCATCGGTAAACAGATTGTAAATTTTATTTTATCTCAAATTTCTTCTAAGAAAACCATATATTTACATGCACAGGAAGCAGTAGTGGATTTTTATAAAAAACTAGGATTTGAGGTATTGGGTGAACAGTTCACAGAAGCTGACATTCTTCATTCAAAAATGGTTTATAAGTAAATCTTATGAAAGAATCATCACTAAAAAGATTATTTAGATTTGTATTGGCTCATTGGCCATTTCTTCTTTTGTCAACTTTAGCAGCTTTTTTCTTTGTTATTTTCAATAGTGCATCCATTTGGATTACTGCCACAATGATTAATAATATCTTAATTGATTTCAATGAAATGTTGGTCGAAAATCAGCGACTTTCAAGCTTGAGTGAATTAACAATGAATGACAGGCTTAAGTTATTTTCCAATAGCTTGCTTTTAAAAGATACAGCCATTAGCACAGTCTCTGCAGTGTGTGTTGCACTTATTGTAGTTTTTTCGGCAAAAAATATATCGCTGTACATAAAAAATATTACCCTTTCAATTGTTCAATACCGACTAATACGTGACTTGAGAAATAAGCTATACAGCCACTTCCATTATCTTTCTTTATCCTATTTTAATAAAAATAAATCTGGAGAATTAACTGCTGTTTTGGTAAATGATATTGATAATATGAGAAACTCATTATCTATCATGTTTCAAAAGTTATTTGTTGAACCAATCAATATTATCATTTTAATGAGTTTACTATTTATTGTAAGCACAAAACTTGCTTTAATTGCGCTTTTAATAATACCGGTTAGTGGTATAATAATTTTTGGTATTTCTCATAGCATTCGAAGAAGATCTGCAAGAAGTCAGGCTCAATTAGCTGGGATGACTTCTATGATAGCTGAAAAAATTGGTTCAATGAGAATTGTTAAAGCTTTTGCTACTAAAGGTTTTGAAATCAATAGATTTGCTAAAGAAACCCAAAAGTATTACAAATTGATGTTAAGGAGAGATAGGTTAAGATTTGTTTCATCTCCTGTTTCTGAAACATTTGGTGCAACTATTGCAGCCTTATTATTGTGGGTAGGTGCAAGAGATGTATTAGTTATTGAATCAATTAGCTCAGAAGATTTTTTAAGATTTATTCTTTTACTTTTTAGCTTATTTCAGCCGTTAAAAAACTTAACCAACGTTGTAAATGAATTGCAAAATGGACTTGCATCTGCAGATAGAGTATTTGCAATAATGGATATTAAATCTGATATACAAGATATTGACAATGCTGTAGAGGTAAATGATTTAAAAAACACACTATCTTTTGACAATGTATCTTTTTCTTATGGAGATAAGAAAGATAAAGTATTAAATAATATCAATTTCCAGATAAATAAAGGAGAAATCCTTGCTTTGGTAGGTCCTAGTGGAGCTGGAAAATCTACTTTAGTAGATTTAATACCAAGATTTTACGATACGTTAAGCGGTTCTGTTAAAATTGATGGAAAGGATATCAAAGAACTCAAGATTAATTCTTTACGATCTTTGATGGGAATTGTCACTCAAGAAACATTTCTTTTTGATGACAGTGTTAAGGCAAACATTGCATATGGTGTTGAAAATATCTCTGATGATAAGATTAAAGATGCAGCAATAGCTGCTAATGCTCATGAATTTATTAAAGAGCTCCCTGATGGATACAATACTATCATTGGCGAAAGGGGGGTATCATTATCAGGAGGACAAAAACAAAGAATTGCTATAGCAAGAGCAATTGTAAAGAATCCTCCTATTTTAATATTAGATGAAGCTACGTCATCATTAGATAGCGAATCTGAAAAGCATGTCCAATCAGCAATTGAAAATCTAATGAGCGAGAGAACGGTATTTGTAATTGCACATAGGCTTTCAACAGTCCATAATGCTAATAAAATCTTAGTACTAGAAAATGGACAAATTGTACAAGAAGGTAAGCATGATGAGCTAGTAAATATTGATGGATTATATAAACAATTACACAAAATGCAATTTCGAACTTAAATTATCCTAAGTAATGGGGAAATTAAAAGAACATCTATCAAAAAAAATTCCGGATTGGAGATATAATTACCGTCAACTTCTTGATGAAAAAGGCGATACTGTAACAAGCACTGTTACTATTGATAAAGCTTATTCTGGAATGAAAGGTGTAAAGGGTATGATATGTGACACCTCATCAGTTACTGCTGATGCTGGTCTTCATGTAAGAGGAAAACATATTCTTGATCTGGTTGATTTAAAACCTGAAGAAATCCTATACTTGTTATTAATTGGTGAGCTTCCTGATGCAGATGCGTTACTTGATTTACAGCATGAGTTAAAGGAGAGAAGCACTGTTCCAGATTACGTTTGGGATGTTCTTTCTGGCATGCCAAAAGATTCTCATCCTATGGCTATGTTTAACACAGCAATTTTATCAATGCAAAAGGAAAGTAAGTTTGCTGAAGCTTATGACTTAGTTGTTTCTAAAGGAGATTATTGGGAAAGCACTCTTGAAGATGGTTTAAATATCATTGCTAAATTGCCTGCTATTGCTGCTGCTGTTTACAGAACAAGATTTAATAAGGGAGATAGGTTAGAAGCAAGTGATTCAGTTGATTGGTCTGAAAACTTCTTACAAATGATGGGAATAGATTATTCAGATGATATGTTAAAAATGATGCAATTATATTTGATGCTTCATTGTGATCATGAAGGTGGAAATGTCAGCACTTTTAGTGCATTAACTGTTAATTCTGCTTTATCTGATCCTTACTATTCATTATCTGCAGGCTTGAATGGTCTTGCTGGTCCTTTGCATGGCCTTGCAAATCAAAATAATTTGAAGTTTGTTTTGGATATTATAGATCATTACAAAGGTGTGCCATCAGATGAACAGCTAAAAGAATTCTCATGGGAAAGATTAAATTCTGGTAAGGTGATTCCAGGCTATGGGCATGCAGTGTTAAGATGTCCAGATCCAAGATTCACTGCATTTATGAATTTTGGTAAAAAACACATTAAAGGAAGTGATGTATTTGATGTAGTTTCAAAATTATTTGACATCGTTCCCGATGTTCTTAAAGAGCATGGGAAGGCAAGAAACCCATGGCCAAATGTTGATGCAGCATCTGGATCACTTTTATATCATTATGGAATTAAAGAATTTCAGTTTTATACTGTCTTATTTAGTATGTCAAGATCTCTTGGAATTGTGTCTCAAATGGTTTTAGCTAGAGCAATGGGAATGCCTTTAACTCGACCAAAATCTTTAACGTATGAGGCGTTGAAAGAGCTTTAATTATTAATGCTTAAAAAAGACAAAGTAAAATTCATCATAGAAAAGCTTGATGAACTTTACCCTTCAGTAGAACCTCCTTTAAATCATTCAAGTCACTTTACTTTATTAATTGCTGTACTACTTTCTGCAAATTCTACTGATAATTCTGTCAACAAGGTAACACCAAATCTATTTAAGATTGCAAATACTCCAAAAAAAATGTTAAAACTTTCATATGAAGATTTATATCAAATCATTAAGCCTTGTGGTCTAGGACCAGCAAAGGCTGCTAATATTTTGAAATTATCAAAAATGATAATTGAAATTCATAATGGAAAGGTACCTAAAAATTTTGAAGAGCTTGAACAACTTCCTGGAGTGGGGCATAAAACAGCTTCAGTTGTAATGTCACAAGCATTTGGATATCCTGCTTTTGCTGTTGATACACATGTTCATCGTTGTATGTATAGATGGGGATTATCAACTGGTAGGAGTGTTGTTCAAACGGAGAAAGATGCAAAAAGATTATTCCCAAAAGACCGATGGAGTAAGTTACACTTACAAATAATTTTTTATGGTAGGGAATATTGTCCCGCTAAAAATTTTAACCCTGGTCATTGTCCAATTACTTCTGTTGTTGGAAGAAGGTCATTATTTAGATAAATTACTTTCACTATGAAATCAAAAAATACAACATACTTAACAAAAGTATTTTCATTTGCTGCTGCTCATCAATATGGAAATGAAAAATGGAATGAGCAGGAAAATTGGGATGTTTTTGGCAAAGACACAAAAGTGCATGGTCATAATTATACTTTACATGTTACTGTAACAGGAGATGTCAACCCTGACACTGGCTTTCTTGCAGATTTAGGACACCTAAAAAAGATTGTCAATACACATATTGTTGATGTTTTAGATCATTCTCAATTTGAAAAAGACATTCCTTGGTTTAAAGGAAAGCAACCATCAACTGAAGTCTTAGTAGTATTTATTTGGGAGGAAATTGTTAAGCGTTTAGAGGGATGTACTTTACATAGAATTCGCATAGAGGAAACACCAACAATTTACACAGACTACTACGGGCCGATAGATGAATGATTTTCAAGAAAGATTATATTTAATTTTTGCCGGGATATTTATTGCCTCTTTGGTAGCTTGTAATTTGATATTCCAAAAATTCTTTACATGGAATTTTTTAGGCTTAACTTTCGAATTATCTGTTGGAATTATAGCATATCCAGTAACCTTTTTGGTAACAGATCTTATTTCAGAGCTCTATGGGAAAAAAAGAGCAAACCAAGTTGTTATTTCAGGTTTTTGTGCTAGTGTTTTTACTACTCTTTTGATCTTTATCTCAATGAATGCTACTGCAGCTGAATGGTCGCCAGTTGACTCAGCAACATTCAATAAAGTTTTTGGATTATCTGCACCAGCATTTCTAGCATCTATGATGGCTTATTTAACTGCTCAATTTATCGATGTACGTATTTTTCACTTTTGGAAACGATTAACTAAAGGAAAGCATTTATGGTTAAGAAATAATGCTTCTACAATGTTCTCTCAATTAGTTGATACTTCAATGGTACTGCTAATACTTTGTTCCGCTGGTGCAATAGGTTGGGAGAGATTTGGTAGTTTACTACTTATGGGTTGGCTTTTTAAAGTTATCGTTGCATTAGTTGACACACCGATTATCTATTTTTTATTATGGGTTTTAAAAGATAAAATAAGACCAGCAAGTTATTTGGAGGAAAAATGAACGACGATAAAAGAAAGAAATTAGAAGCAAATACAAAAAATTTATTGGAGCTTTTAGGAGAAGATCCATCACGTGAAGGATTATTAAATACACCAAAAAGAGTAGCAAAAGCTTGGGAGTTTTTAACAAAAGGTTATTCTGAAAATCTCGATAAATTAATTAATGATGCAATATTTGAAAGCGAATCTAAAGATATGGTTATTGTTAAAAACATTGAGTTTTATAGTCTTTGTGAACACCATATGATTCCCTTTTATGGAAAAGCACATATTGGATATATTCCAAATGGAAAAATTATTGGACTTTCTAAACTTGCTAGAATTACAGATCTTTTTTCTCAAAGGCTTCAAGTCCAGGAACGATTAACTAATCAGATTGCACAGTGTCTTCAAGATGTCTTAAACCCACGTGGTGTTGCAGTTGTTTTAGAAGGTAAACATTTTTGTATGCTAAGTAGAGGTGTTCAAAAACAAAATAGCATCGCAACCAGTAGCTCAATGTTAGGAATCTTTAGAGAAAAAGAATCAACAAGAAATGAATTTCTTAAATTAATTGAAATGAATAACATTTAGGATTCGCTTGAAAAAATATCAATTAATAATCGTTGGCGGTGGACCAGGTGGTTATACAGCAGCTTTTAGAGCTGCAGAGCTTGGAATGAGTGTCGCAATCGTAGATGATAATGATCTTGGTGGTGTATGTTTAAACTGGGGTTGTATACCAACAAAATCATTATTAAAAAATGCTGAAGTATTTGAACTAATTAATAATGCAAGTTCGTATGGTATTGAAGTTGGTAAACCTAAACTTCATTTTGAAAAAGTTATTGATAAAACTATCCAAGCGAGAAAAAGATTATCTAAAGGTCTCCATTTTCAAGTTAGAAAGTTGGGAGTAGATTTTTTCCCAGGTTTTGCAACATTCATTGACCAAAATTCAATTGAAGTTGATGGAAATACCCTTCATGGTGAGACATTTATCATTGCTACAGGTTCCAAAGCAAAACATTTACAGTCTTTAGATCATTCCATTAAAAATGTAATGACAGCAAAAGACATTTTTAATCTAAAGAAATTACCAAAAAGTATGACAATCATTGGTGCTGGTGCTATCGGAGTTGAGTTTGCTTATTTTTTCAATGCATTAGGTACAAAAATTACACTCTTAGAAGCGAAAGAAAATATTTTACCTAATGAAGATATTGAAATTTCTCAATGGATGCATAAAGTTTTAAAAAGAAAGAAAGTAGACATTCAAACCAATACCATAGCAACAGACATTAATGATGAATATGTATTGGTCTCAATTGGAGTTGAGGGTAATTCAAATGGATTTGGATTAAATAAAATTGGAATTGAAATTGATCAAAACCAGCATATCAAGGTTGATCAAAATGGTAAAACAAATATTGATAACATTTATGCAGTTGGTGATGTTATAGGGCCCCCTTGGCTAGCTCATGTTTCTAGTACTGAAGGTCTTTATGTTGTTGAGCATATTGCAAAGCTTAATCCAAAGCAAATTGATTATGACTGTGTACCTGCGTGTACCTACTCAAAACCAGAAATTGGATCTATTGGTTTAAGTCAGGAGATTTTAGATGAACGTGGCATAAATTATAAAGTTGCAAAATCATTTTTTAATGCAAATGGAAAAGCCGTTGCTAGCGGTTCAACAGAAGGATTTATTAAAATATTAGTATCAAACGATAATCATATTTTAGGAGCTCATATTATTGGCTCAAATGCTACGGAAATGATTTCTGAATTTAGTCTAGCAATGAGAAATAATTTATCAGTAGAAAATATTTTAGATTCAATTCATCCACATCCAACTTTTTCTGAAGCTATTTTTGAAACATTGATGCACTTGAAATAAATGCTCATCCATATTCAAGATTTAAAAAGAAAAAATTATTTAGATACACTTCAAATTCAAGAAGATTTACGCAACCAAGTATTAAAAAATGATGAAGACAATCATTTAATACTTGTAGAGCATGACCATGTATATACTCTTGGTAAAAATGCAAATTCTAGTAATGTTTTAAACAGAAGTTGTGAAATCATACAAACGCAAAGAGGAGGGGACGTGACTTATCATGGACCTGGACAACTAGTCGCATATCCAATAATAAATCTCAAAAAAAAGAAAATTGGAGTAAAATCGTATATTGAAATGATTGAAAAATTAATATCTAACATTCTATTTGATTATGGACTTGAACCACATGTTCCAATGAAGGAGACTGGTGTATGGATTGAAGATAGAAAAATAGCTAGTATAGGTATACATGTATCTCGCGGAGTAACAATGCATGGATTAGCAATCAATGTAAATACTGACCTTACCTATTTTGATAATATAATTTCTTGCGGCATAGAAGGTGTTAAAATGACTTCTTTAGATAAAGAACTTGGAAAAAAAATTCGAATGAACGATATTAAAAAGAGTTTAATCACTCACTTTAACCAAATTTTTTAAAAAAAAATGATTCATACAAAATTACATAAACCAAAAATAAACATCTCAACAGATAAGAATTATAAAACTGTTAAAAAAATGGTTCAAGAAAGCTATCTAAATACAGTTTGTGCAGAAGCCAGATGTCCTAATATTTATGAATGTTGGAATAGGAAAACTGCTACTTTAATGATTTTGGGTGATACCTGTACAAGAGCTTGCGGATTTTGTTCAGTTAAAACAGGTAAACCTACGTGGAATGATCCTTTGGAGCCATTGAGAGTTGCGCAGGCAGTAAAAAAAATGGGCTTAAGACATGTAGTAATTACTTCAGTTGATAGAGATGATCTAAAAGGAGACTTTGGAGCATCAATTTGGGCCGATACAATTAAACAAACCAAGAAAGTGAATCCCGAATGTACTGTAGAAGTACTTACCCCAGACTTTAAAGGGTATGAACCAGCTTTAAAAATTGTCTTTGATGCAAAGCCAGATATTTTTAGCCATAATGTGGAATGTGTTGAACGTATAAGTAAAGCAGTAAGAGCTCAAGCAAATTGGAAAAGATCTTTAGGAGTTCTTGAAAAATCAATTCAATATGGATTAAGAACAAAAACAGGAATTATGGTTGGTCTTGGTGAAGAAGCTAAAGAAGTTAAGAGAACTATGAGGCAAGTTGTAGATCTAGGGGTACAGATTTTTACAATTGGTCAATATCTTCAACCAACTAAAAATCACTTAAAAGTGCAAGAATATGTATCTAAAGATCAGTTTGAAGCATATAAAGAATTTGGTTATTCCATTGGATTTAAGGTGGTGGAATCAGGTCCTTTAGTTCGTAGTTCATATCATGCAGATGAACAAGCAAGGATGGTGTTTAATCATGGTTAATAGAGTTATATCTTTAGTTGCTGTATTATTTTTCTGTGGATTTATTTCATTTATTGCTATTAATGGTACCAATGAAATGTATGGCAAAAAAGAAGTGCAGAATATTACTTATAAACTTCCAGATTCATGGAAAGCCAATGTTTCGGACAAACAATTTAGACTCTTAGAACTATCTTTAATTGATGGTGGTGATTTTAGTGTTGTTTTATTCGCAAATATTCAAGGTACTGCTGATCAAAATATTGATAGGTGGATTAATCAATTTCAAATTGAGAATTCAAATATTGAAACAATAAGGGATACTTTGAGTTCAAAATATATTAGTACAGTTGAGCTTTATGGGACTTACGAAGTTCCAAATATGGTTAACAGAAATGCTCCAAAAGAATTAAGAACAGAGTACGGACTTTTAGGTGGAGTAATTGAATTTGGAAATAGTATTTATTTTGTCAAAGCAGTTGGAAAGAATAATTTGATTAAAGCAAATAAGTCCAATTTTAATGAATTTATTTATTCAATCTCATTAAAATAGCATACTTTAATGCCATTATGGCATAGATTTAGCATTATTTTTACAATAAAATAGATAAAATATGAAAGGCATAGTTTTTGCAACTATAATATCAGGAATATGGAAACAAATAAACAATATCCAGTAATGCCGTTAAAAAATACGGTATTATTCCCTCAACAAGTTATACCAATTTACGTTGGTAGAGAAAAATCATTGAAGCTCATTGAAGACCTTCCAGATGATAATAAATATCTTGTCGTTGTTGCTCAGCAGGATGGTTCAATTGAAGATCCTAAGGAAGATGACTTATACTCATACGGTACTTTAGCTTTAGTTCTTAAAACCTTTGACATGCCAGACAATAGTAAATCTGCAATTGTTCAAGGAGTGGATAGAGTGAAAATATTAAAATTCAATCAAGGTGAATCATATTTCATGGCGGATATTGAAAGAATTCAAGAATCAATTACTACTCCTGATGTTCAAATCGAAGCACTCGCAAAGAATTTAAAGAATTCATTCACCGAATTAATAAAGATATCTCCAAATTTAAATGAAGAGCATGCAGGTATGCTTTCAAATATAGATCGTCCTTCAAGATTAGCAGATAGAGCTACTTCTTTATTATCTGTATCTAATTCTGAAAAGCAACAAGTTTTAGAAGAGCTTGATGTACGAAAAAGAGTTGAAAATGCAATCAATCTATTGCAAAAAGAAATTCAAAGAATAAAACTTGGAGAAGAAATTCAATCAGAGGTACAAGACGAGATTTCTAAGACTCAACGTGAATACTATTTGCGTGAACAAATGAAAACTATTCAAAAAGAGCTGGGAGAAGATAGTCAAACTGTAGAGCTAGACGAATTGAAAAAGAAGATTGAAGATGTAAAAATGAGCGATGAAGCAAATAAGGTTGCTAATAAAGAACTTGATCGCTTAGGAAGAATTTCACCTCAGTCACCAGAATACTCTGTAGCAAGAACATACTTAGAATGGTTAACTGAATTGCCTTGGAGTAAGTCTAGTAAAGATAATTTAAACGTAAAAGAAGCTCAAAAAAGATTAGATAAAGATCACTATGGATTGCCTAAAGTAAAAGAAAGGGTGCTAGAATATTTAGCTGTTAGATCTTTAAAGAAAAAAGTCACTAAAGAAGAAACTGTTAGAGGACCTATACTTTGTTTTACAGGCCCACCTGGAGTTGGAAAAACATCTTTAGGAAAGTCTATTGCAAAGTCAATGGGTAGAGAGTTTGTAAGAATATCCTTGGGTGGTGTTAGAGATGAAGCAGAAATTAGAGGTCATAGAAGAACGTACATTGGTGCTTTGCCTGGAAGAATTATTCAATCATTGAAAAAAGCAAAAACCAATAACCCTGTATTTATGCTTGATGAAATTGATAAACTTGGTTCAGATTTCAGAGGAGATCCTTCATCAGCAATGCTTGAAGTATTAGACCCAGAACAAAACCACGCTTTTAGTGATCATTACCTCGAAGTTGACTTTGATTTAAGTAAAGTAATGTTTATTGCAACAGCAAATTATCCAGATAATATTCCTCCTGCACTTTATGATCGTATGGAAATGATTGATTTCAGAGGATATATCGATGATGAAAAAGTACAGATTGCAAAAAAACATTTAATTCCTAAGCAGGTAAAAGAAAATGGACTTACTTCTAAACAAGTTAAATTCAATGATACTGGTATTAAGGAAATTATTTCTTCATACACTAGAGAATCTGGAGTGAGAAGTTTAGAAAGAGAAATTTCTAATGTACTGCGTAAAGTAGCTGTAGATGTCGTAAATAAAAAACTCAAGACTGCTAGTATTTCTAAAAAAACTGTAAATGAATATCTTGGAATTCCAAAATTCCAATCAGATTTAGCAGAAAGAACTACAAAACCTGGAGTGGTAACTGGAATGGCATGGACTGCTGCTGGCGGAGATATATTATTCATTGAATCTAGTAAAATGAAAGGTAAAGGTGTTTTAACCTTAACCGGTCAGCTTGGAGATGTGATGAAAGAATCCGCATCAGCTGCATTCACCTATGTAAAATCGCATACTGATATTTTAAATCTTAAAGATGATTTTGCTGATAAAATGGATATACATGTTCATTGTCCTGCTGGAGCAATTCCAAAAGATGGACCATCAGCAGGAGTTGGTATGTTTACTTCCCTTGTTTCGTTATTAACTAATAAGCCAGTAAAGAGTAAAGTTGCAATGACTGGAGAGATTACATTAAGAGGGAATGTGCTAGCAATAGGTGGAGTAAAAGAAAAAGTAACAGCTGCTCATAGAGCAGGGATTAAAACTATTATCTTGCCTCATGCCAATAAAAGAGATCTTGAAGAAATTCCAGAACATATCAAAAAAGATTTATCCTTCCATTTTGTAAAGGAAGTGATGGATGTTATTGATGTTGCTATTCCCAATCTTAAAAAATAAAGATTTGTAATTTTCTATTTTGGATTTAATTTTCTGCTCTCGGGCGATTAGCTCAGCTGGTCAGAGCGCCTGCTTTACACGCAGGATGTCGGAGGTTCGAATCCTTCATCGCCCACGTTTTAATGAAAAAACTAATCAACTTAATCAAATCTTTAAATTTTAATATTCTTTTAGATAGAGCAAATCTAATTATTTTTTCAATTATTGTATTATCTGTGGGATTTGTTGGCTGGATTCCTTTAATGTTGGTATTACAGTATTTCTCTACTGCTTACTTGCTTTATACATTTGTTTTTAAGGTCTTAACAAAGATTCCAGGATTCACTTATGTGCAACTTCTGTACTTAGAGTTAATTACAATCTTTCCAATTATTGATGTCGTTTTAAAAACTGTTAATCCTTTTTACAACTAGTTTTATTTTTAAATGAAACTTAGTCATATACTCTATAAATCAAATAATCTATCTAAATCAGTTAAGAAATTTGAGAACGAGGGGTTTAAAGTTGAGTATGGATCAAAACATAATCCTAAAAATGCACTAATATATTTTTCTGAAGGACCGTATATAGAAATCCTTGAAAAAGCCCCAATTTCAAATTTTTTCATGATGATATTAAGGTTGATTGGTAAAACACATTTAGTGAAACGTTTTAAGAGTTGGGAAAATGCAAATGAGGGATATTTTGATATCTGTTTAGAAAATTATAACAATGATTTTAAGGAAGAAGTTGAAATATTAAATGAACATAAAGAACATTATTTTATTACAAAGAGTAGTAGACTAGATCCATCAAATCGCTTGTTAAAATGGAAGCTATTATTTCCAAAGAACATACACCTACCTTTCTTTATGACATATTTTAATATTGATCCAAAGCCAAAAAATTTTATTCATCCAAATGGTATTAAAACAATAAATAAGGTATCTTATAGCATAGATGATTCTTTAATTCCAATTTTTAAAAAATTATGTGGTGATAAAACTATCCAATTGATAGATCAAAAAGGAGCAATAAATGTTAGTTTTAAAAAATAAATTTTATCTGATTGTTTGTTTATTATTTCAAACAATGATTTTTTCTCAAAATGTTACAATGGTTGATCCATCAAACAATATTGGAATTGATAAATGGGGAATAGTAAATGATGGTGTCATGGGAGGTATTTCACAGTCTAATATTTATCTTAATGAGGAAAATAATATTATTTTTGCTGGTAATGTTTCTTTGGAAAATAATGGTGGATTTGCATCTATCAGAAGAGGATTTGATGGGAGTCAATTAAAAGGATCATCTATATTTTTCCTCAGAGTAAAAGGCGATGGTAATATCTATAAATTCCGCCTGACAATGAAGGGTAGCTATGCCAACTATTCTGCTGATTTTAAAACTAATAAAGGCCAATGGATGGATATTGAAATCCCTGTAGAAAGTTTTAAACCATATTATTTTGGTAGAAGTATTAGAGCACCAAAATTAAAAGTTCACAAAGTAAATTCTATGGGAATTCTTATTTCTGATAAACAGGAAGGAAATTTTTCTTTAGAAATAGATTCTGTTAAGGCTCAACTATTACAATAAAGAATATTTTTTTTGATACTCAAATAATTCTTTTAAAATTCCTTCTTCTTTAAAAAAGTGTTGAGTGGTTTTACTGTTAAACAACTTACCATCATTAACATATTTTAGGATATCAGTTTTGATAAAGTTCCCTTTAAGAATTAGGTTAGAATCAAGATAATCAATTTGACATACATTGATTATCTTGATTCCATTTTGTTGACACATTTCTACTCTATGATGGCCATCAATAATCATATTATGATCTGATACTGCCACAGCTGGAATGAAGGATTTATTTTTATACATTGTGTTCCAATATTGCACAGTCGTTCGTTCTGTTGCTTCATGAGGTATAAGGAGTTCTATAGGAACATCTTTTATATATTTTATTCCTTTTTTCATTTATCCAACTGATGGCAGTCCTGAAAGAGCCATAGCTATTTCAGATTCAGAATATTGATTATCAAATAATTTTCCGTCAAAATAATCAATGTAAGCTTGCATATCAAAATGACCATGACCACATAGATTAAATAGAATTGTTTTTGTCTCTCCACTTTCTTTGCATCTTAATGCAGCTTCAATAGCACCTTTAACTGCATGATTTGCTTCAGGCGCAGGAACAATACCTTCAGCTTTTGCAAAAGTAACACCTGCTTGAAACGTCTCTAATTGACTGTACGCTTCAGGAGCAATATATCCAAGATTAGTTAGGTGACTAATAATTGGAGCCATACCATGATATCTTAATCCCCCTGCATGAAAACCAGATGGAACAAAATCAGAACCTAGGGTATGCATCTTTGTCAAAGGAGTCATTTTACCAGTATCTCCAAAATCATATGCGTACGATCCTTTAGTTAATGAAGGACATGCTGATGGTTCAATTGCTCTAAGCTCTATTTGTTTATTTTCTCTAAAGGATTTTCCAAGAAACGGCAAGGCTATACCAGCAAAATTACTCCCTCCACCAGTACATCCAACTACTATATCTGGATATTCATCTTCTTTCTCTAATTGAGTGATTGCTTCTTGACCAATTATTGTTTGATGAGTTAAAACATGATTAAGCACAGATCCTAAAGCATATTTTGTGGAATCACTTTTAACACATTGTTCTACTGCTTCCGAAATGGCAATTCCTAAACTACCAGTAGATTCAGGATTTTCAGCTAATATTTTTTGTCCAATTTCTGTTTCCATGGATGGGCTAGCTATACATCTAGCTCCAAAAGTCTCCATTAGTGCTCTTCTATATGGTTTCTGATTATAGCTTACTTTCACCATGTAAACATCTAAGTCAATTCCAAACTTATTACATGCAAATGCTAAGGAAGAGCCCCATTGTCCGGCCCCTGTTTCCGTTGTAAGTTTTTCAACACCTTCTTGTTTATTATAAAAGGCTTGGGGAATAGCTGTATTAGGTTTATGACTTCCAGTTGGGCTAACTCCTTCATATTTATAGAAAATCTTAGCAGGTGTATCAAGTACCTTTTCTAAATTCCTTGCCCTGTAAAGTGGGCTTGGCCTGTAAAGTTTATATATATTTTGAACCTCTTCAGGTATTTCAATATATCGATCTTGCGATACTTCTTGTCCAATTAATTCCATAGGGAATAGCGGTGATAAATCATCTGGCCCTACAGGATCTTTTCTACCAGGATGTAAAACTGGCGGTAATGGTTCTTTTAAATCTGCCGCAATATTATAGAAATTTTTTGGCATCTCTTTTTCACTTAGTTGTGTTTTTATAATCATTTTTTTCTCCGTTGGTTTGATTGGATAGTCACCAATCATCAGTTAATTAAAGTTTAAAGTATGTGTTTATGTTAAGATTGTACGTAGGTACAAAGAGATATTATTGGCCGGAAGGCCACCAACGAAGATTCCAAGAAATGCGTTTTGAATCATTTAACATGCATTATGTTAATCATGAAAACTAGGGTAATGCAAGTAATTAATAAATTAAATTCTATTTCCGTCTCTATCTAAGATAATTGCTTTTCCAAATCCTAAGTTTTTAATTAGTTCAAGCTGCGTTTTTGCATCACCTGCAACCACATAAATCATATTTTGTCCATTAAGATAAGTTGATGCTAATTTTTGAATATCTTCCACTGTCATATTGGTCAAAATATCTTGCTCATTTGAAATGTAGTCGATTGGCAAATTATACTTACTAATGTTGTCCAGCATATTTATTAAGCTACCAAGCGTTTCAAATCGTAATGCATTACTTTTTATCAATTTATTTTTGGTTACATCTAAATCTTCTTGAAAATAGGTTGAAGAATAATTTGTAATAAGATCTTTAAAAATTTCCAACGATTCTAGCGTTACATTTGTTCGTACTTGGGAGTAAGCATAAAAAGGAGTTTGAAACTTATTCGATCGTAAAAATGAACCAGCTCCATACGTATAGCCTTTTTCAAGTCGTAGTGTTCTCATTAGCCTCGCTTCCATGCCTCCACCAAGTCTATTATTTGCTACATTAAGTTGATATAGTAGAGGGTCAGTGCCAGGAACGGTGAGTGTTCCAACAGTGATGGCTGATTGTTTAGCATCCGGAATATCGATGAAATACACTGTTGGTTTTGATGGAGTATTAACCATTTCTACTCTTGGTAATTCAACATCAGTACCATTCCATTTTTCATTGAATGATTTTAAGGCTTTTAATGATTCGTTTTGGTTGATATCACCAACAATATGAAAATGTGCAACTTTCGGAGAAATGTTTTGTTCAAAATATTCTTTTAGATCATCTAAAGTAATTGATTCAACACTTTCTGTCGTTCCTCCAAGAGGTATTGAGGATGGATGATCTTCTCCATATAATTGTTTGTTCAGTGCATTGAATGCCAGAGATTGAGGATTCCCTTTTGTTTGCTGAATGGATGCTAACCTTCTGGTTTTGGCAATCTCAAATGCTTCTGTATCCCATCGTGGTTCTGTCAATATTTCATTCACTAGTTCAAGGGTGGCATCAAGATTTTTTGCTAAACTATTCCCTGAGATTCCAATGCTTTCTAAGCCTGCACTAATAGAAATTGATGAGCCTAATAAATCAATTGCCTCTTCTAATTGAGCAGGTGTTTTAGTTTTTGTTCCTTCATCCATCAAACTAGCAACTAAACTTGCAGTACCTTTTTTATTGGGGTTGTCAAGTAGTTGACCTCCATCAATTCTCAAATAAAATTGTACTAAAGGCAGTTCTGAATTTTCAATTCCATATAATGAAGTACCATTGGATAACTTACTAGTCCACACTTCAGGAATAGTTAGAAGAGGTAATTCTCCTAGTGGCGGTTCAGATCTATCATATTTTGTTTCGGTTTTTGTAAAAGGCTTATTTTCTTGTCCATACTTCATATCAAATTGCTTTTCTTTTCCTCGAACAACTTCTTCTACCTTCACATATGCTTCATCTGAATCTGATAATATCAATTCAGGCTGAGTTTCTGGTACTACACTTAAGATAACCGCATTCTGGTTTTTGATATATTTATTATATACTCTAATGATATCCTCTTTAGTAACGCTAAGAATATTTTCAATATCTTGTGTTACAAACCCTGGATCTCCAGCGTATTCATTATAAAATCCTAGTTGTCTTGCTTTGCTTAAGTTTGTAGCAATGCTATTATAAAATGCAGTTTCTTGTCCTGCTTTAATACGAACTAAGTCAGCATCGCTAATACCATTTTCTTCAAAATTATTTAATGATTGCATGATAGCATCATATACTTTATTTAATGAAACCCCTTGATTTGCTCTTACACTAATTTCAAATTGACCAGCGATTTCAGCTGAATAATTATAAGCAATAGCTGATGGTGCTAATTTTTGTTTTTCAATAATTTCCTTATAAAAAACAGAATTTCTACCATCAGAAAGTATTTTACCTAATGTATTTAATGCATAAGAGTCAGCACTAAATTGTTCAACTGTTGGAAAGGTAATAGATAATTCTGGTAGTTGAGCATATTTGTCTAAATGATATAATCGTTTAGTTTCTGCTAATGTCACTAATTGCACTTTTGGTTTTTCAATCACATTATCATTGGGTTTAATTTCCCCAAACCATCGTTCGACTAGTGCTTTTGTTTCATCAAAATCAATGTCTCCTGCTATTACTACAGTCGCATTGCTTGGACCATAAAATTCATTATAAAATTCTTTAACATCTTCAATGGTTGCTGCTTGTAAATCTTCTAACTCTCCAATTACAGACCAACTGTATGGGTGCCCTTGTGGATAAAGAGCTTTTTGAACGATTCCATTGCTATGTCCATAAGGTTGATTGTCGACTCGCTGTCTTTTTTCATTTTTAACAACTTGTATTTCTCCTTCAAGAGTCTCAGCATCTACAGTATTAATCATGAATCCTAAACGATCAGAGTCGATCCACATTAATTTTTCTAGAGCATCTTTAGGAACTACTTCATAATAGATGGTATAATCAAAACTAGTTCCACCATTTCTGCTACCACCCCAGGTTGGTATTAATAATCTATTAGCACCTCTAGGAGTATTTTCTGATGCGGTAAAAGCCATATGTTCAAAGAAATGTGCAAACCCAGTTTTTCCAGGTTTTTCACGATTAGAACCAACGTGTACTATAGTAGAAATTGCCACAAGTGGGTCAGAATCATCTTTATGCAAAATAACTTTTAATCCATTATCTAATGTATATTTTTCATAATCGATGGATAGATTACTGTTGTTGTCAGCACAGCTTACTACAAATAAAATTGCAAAACTTAATAAGAGGTTTTTAAAAGACATAAATGCTCCTTAATAAAATTATGGTTTAAGAAAATATCATAATTAAATTAATATGAAAGGATAACTATCAAAATAGATATCTAGTATAAATTTATATAGATTATATTATAACAATATGGAAAAGACAGCAATCATTGCCTTAGGTGGAAACGCTCTTTCAAATAAGAGTCAAGCTGGTACAATAAACGACCAGTTTAGTAATACTCGTAAATCTTTAACTGAAATCATAAAGTTTTTAAGAGAGGATTATAATATTTGTATAACTCATGGAAATGGGCCGCAAGTTGGAGATGAGCTTTTAAGAATGGATTTAACTCAAGAGCAAGTTTCTCCACTTCCATTAGGTGTGTGCGTAGCAGGTACTCAAGGAACTATTGGTTATATGATTCAGCAAACCTTTCAAAATATTCTATACCAAGAAAAAATTGATAAAGAAGTGGTAACACTCGTGACGCAAGTTGTTGTAGATCCAAAACATCCATCCTTAAAAAATCCAACAAAGTTTGTTGGAAAACGTTTTTCAAAACAGGAAGCGGAAAAAAGAGCTAAAAATATGGGATGGATTGTTAAAGAACAAGATCCTGGAGAGTGGAGAAGGGTTGTTCCATCTCCAGATCCAGAATTTGTAATGCATGGGATAAGTATCAGAACTCTTGTCGAGGCAGGAATTATAGTTTTAGCGGCAGGCGGAGGAGGAATCCCGGTATTTGTTAATCAGGATGGAAGTTTTGAAGGAATTGACGCAGTAATTGATAAAGATTTAACGGCTGCAAAGCTCGGTAGAGTCATACGAGCAGATGAATATTATATTGTCACCGATATTGATCAAGTTTATTTGAATTATGGAAAAGATAATCAATCTCCAATTAATAAGATGACTGATTTAGAAGCGAAGACATACCAAGAAGAAGGACATTTTCAACAGGGAAGTATGTGGCCTAAGATTCGTTCAGCAATTCATTTTCTAAAACATCATGGTAAAAAAGTAATTATTACTAATATTGATAATTTGCAAGATGCCATTGATGGAAAAGCTGGAACCTCTATTATTAAAGGATAATACATAGTTGTCCTTAAAAGAAAATATTCGAAATAATCAAATAGATAATAGACTTCTTTTGTCTCAAGCTCACATTGAACGATTGTCTGATAACTTTTTATCACAGTGGATTAAATTTTCAAAATCGATATCTTATTCCACTGTTGCAGTATATTACCCCTTTAACAATGAAGCTTCGACCTTACAGATTATATCATATCTACATTCAAAAAATAAAACTGTATTATTACCTATTGTTAAGAATGATAGTAAAAAGTTATTATTTGCTAAGTATCACCACTCAAGCAAGTTGAAAAAAAATCAATTAGGTATTTTTGAGCCAGTTGATAAAGAATACGTAGATATTGAAAATATTGATATGGTGTTAGTACCGTGTGTTGCGTTTAATAAGCAATTATATCGTGTAGGTACGGGAGGTGGATTTTATGACCAAACATTTTCAAAAAAAACACAAGCAACATTGATAGGTCTAGCGTATAGTTTTCAAATGGAAGATGATTCATTTGAAGAAGAACATGATGTCAGAATGCATTATGTAATTACGCAAAAAGAAGTTTGGACAAATTAATCTCTATTTAAAAATTCTGATACACGATAAATGTACCCATCATTTTGGGCAGGCTCAATATTTAATAAATGACACATTAATGCGTACAAATGAATATTGCTTACTCTTGAACCTAAATATCCTTCTTTAAAATTAGGTCCTGAAGCAATAAATATACCATCCATTGATCGTAATTTAGGATCATATCCATGAGTTCCAGCAATGGGCTTTCTACTATCATCAGTCCAAACTGTCCATTGTTCATCTGGTACTAGAATTAATGGCTCAATTCTATCGTTTAAACCATATTTAAATTCATCATACATTTCTTGTTTAGTAAATACTCTGGTGTTAGGAACTTGTTTCAATTCATCATAAAGGCTACTTATTCTATCCTCACTTGGTCTAAGCATTAAATATTCACCCCTGCTAACAGTAATTACATCTGAAAGGTCCACAAAGGATGAAACATCTATTGCTTTTTCTTGAGGTGTTTCAATCATTCCATGATCTGAAACAATCATTAGATTTACTTTGTCAAAAATCTTCCTTGACTCAAGCCCATCAATTAACATTCCAATTGCCGAATCTACATCTTTTATTGCATCTATAACTTGTTGTGATTCTGGTCCAAAACTATGACCCGCTCCATCCACTCTATTGAAATAAGTTGCTAAAAAGGAAGGTTTTTCTTCTTCTTCGTAATCAAGCCAATTAAGGATTTGTTGTACCCTTTGCTCGTATGAATAATCATTACTATAAGCATAATATTCTGTTGGTCTGATGCCCATAAATTCTGCTTCAGACATTGGCCAAAACATTATCATTGCTTTTTTTGCATTTTTTTCAGCAGTTACCCAAATTGGTTCTGATTGTAACCATTTTCCATCTTTAGCTGGATCACTATTTGCACCAATATAGAAATATTCTTGAAATACTTTGTCATAAAAATAATTACCAATAATACCATGGTTGTCAGGATATCTTCCAGTAACGATAGTTACATGGTTTGGAAAAGTTTTTGATGGATATACAGTTTCTAAACCATCTGCCTTAATTCCTTTTTGAATAATTTTATCTAAGTTTGGTGTTGATGTTTTTTCAAAGTAGTCCCATCTAAATCCATCAATAGAAATTAATATTAGAGGAAATTCTTCAATTTCTTGTTGATTACTATTATTTACATCTGTACATGAAATAGCTAGTATCTGAAGTGTAAAAGCAATAATTATAATTTTTGAAATCAATGAATTCATTTTGTTGCCTCATAAATATTTACAATTCCAAGGTTTAGTTTAATACTTGTCACATCTGTAAAACCATTCATTTCTAGAATTTCTTTAAAATCTTTTCCGTGTGGAAATTGTTCAGCAGAATTCGATAGGTAATTATAAGCTTGCTGATTGCCTGCAATTATTTTTCCTAAAAATGGTACAACCATTTTAGTATAAAATAAATAACCCAATCTTAATAAAAAGAATGAGGGTACAGCTGTTTCTAAAATTATTAATTTTTTTCCGGGTTTTAAGATTCTTTTAATTTCATTCAACCCCTTATTTAAATCTTCAAAATTTCTAACTCCGAAACCAACCGTAGCTACATCAAACGAATTATTTTCAAAGCTCATATTTTCTGCATCTTCTAGCTGAAATTGTATGTTTTTAAAAGAAGATTTTTTCTGATTAGCAATATCTAACATTTGCCTAGCATTATCAATTCCAATAACCTCAACATCATCATTAGCAAAGCATAGTGCTATATCTCCAGTGCCTGTAGCAATATCAATGATTTTTTTTGGATTATCTTGCATCGAAAGATTATAAACTGTTTGTCTCCAGTTTTGATCCATGTTCAACGTCATTACTTGATTAATTCTATCATACTTAGAAGAGATATTGTTAAACATGTCTTTTACTTGAATTTTTTTAGATTTCTTGCTTGATTTATTCGGAGTAATCATTTGAAAAGATAAAAAAAAGGGCTAGTGAATCACTAGCCCTTTTTTATTTTTATTAGATGAGCAGTTTATTTATTAGCTCCAATCCAATTATTAAATAATCCAATGTCTTCGTGTCTTCCTGGTGCCCAATATTTAGCATATGCTGCACCTTCTTCTTCAGAGAATGCTTTTTGGAATAAAGCAGGGTTATCGTCTCCTGCAAAATCAGCATCTTCCATTGAATTATATTCCGAAATAGTTACAACAGGGAAATACCCATCTACCACTTTTCCAGACCATAGGTGTGTTAACACTTTTTGGCTGACAATTTTAGGATTTTTTCCTATGACTTCTTTTTGAAATTTCTTTAGAAGTTTGTAACGCTCTTCTATTGAGCCATTTTCTACCATACCCATAGGCTTAAAGTAAGCTACACTGACTGTTACAACAGTTGATTCTCCAACTCCACCAGTTCGTTTCTTTTCTAAAGCTGTATGATTTTCAAAAATATGAAGATCTTCATGATAGTTTTCAAAATATTTTGCTTGAGCACTCCATGCAGCTCTTCTTTCTTCCTCATTTGGAAAAGCTGTTTGTCTTATTTTTGCAGCAGTTCTTATTGCTTCAGTTGCATCTTCGACGTTAGCATATTCATTTAAAATATGAACATCTTCTTGAGCACCTGTCCAATAATGATAAAGGAACATACTGCTTTTAAGCATTTTATTTGCTTGATTAGTTCTTGAATACCATGTATTGACTGCTTGATTTCTATCAGCTGCAGATCCACCTTCAACTTCAGACATATTTGTCCATTTGTATTTACTCCACATCAGTACGGTATTATCTGTACCGTTAGAATTATATTGTGCGAACGTAAATGAAGAAAGGATAGCAACTAATATTAGTAGTTTTTTCATTTTATACCCCTTAACTGTTAATAGTTGACAAAGTTTAATAATTCTTTATTTGAATAGTGTAAGTTTTTTTTGGTATTTTATTTTATGAACAATCTTCCAAATCAATTTTTTTACTCCAAAAAGGAAGATAAGCTTAATGTCATTTCTCATGGCTTTGGATTTATACTGAGTGTAATAGGACTAGTTTTTTTGATCGATAAAGGGTTGCAGAATTTTAATTTTACTTACTTTATTAGCTTAATCATCTACGGAGTAAGTCTTTCTACAATGTATATTGCATCTACCTTATATCATAATTCAAAAACTGCAAAAGGTAGATATAATATGAGAATGTTTGATATGATTTCGATTTATATTTTAATTGCAGGATCATACACTCCTTTTACACTTATTCTTTTAAAAGATAATCAAGGTTGGTTTTTATTTACTATGATTTGGTTACTTGCGTTATTTGGAATTGTATGGAAAATATTTACAATTGGAAAATATAATATTGTAACCACCAGTTTATACATTTTTATGGGCGGACTTTGGTTATTTTTTTATGATTCATTTATAGCTCAAATTCCATCAGATGCATTGTGGTGGATTATTGCAGGTTGTTTGACATATTTAGCAGGAGTCATTTTTTATTTATTAGATAATAAGCTGAAATACAATCACTTTATCTGGCATTTATTTGTACTAGCTGCTAGCAGTTGTCATTATATCTCCATTTACTTTTATATTTAACCTCTTTATTTTGATGAGATGAAAAAATATCCTGTTCCAAAAAATTTCAGCTCATCAGTTGGACATAACAGTCTTGACAACTATCAATCACTAAGAGAGAATGCAAAACAAGATTCAAATTCTTATTGGGAGTCGGTTGCAAAGCGTATTGATTGGTTTGAAAAGTGGACCACTGTCAATAAGACAGATTATTCTAAAGCACATATTGAGTGGTTTTCAAATGGAAAGTTGAATGCATCCTACAATTGCATAGATAGACATATTGAAAATGGCTTAGGAGAAAAAACAGCCCTTATTTGGCAATCAAACGATCCTACTATTTCTACTACTGTCACATATAATGAATTGCTGGAAAAAGTTTCATTATTTGCCAATGGATTAAAACGAGCTGGAATTAAAAAAGGAGATCGAATATGCATTTATATGCAAATGATTCCAGAAGCTATTGTGGCAATGCTTGCTTGCGCTAGAATTGGAGCAGTCCATTCCGTTGTCTTTGGAGCATTTTCAAGCGACGCTTTAAAAAATAGAATTAATGATTCAGAATGCAAGTTGCTGATAACGCAAGATAACGGCGTGCGTGGATCGAAATTTGATATTCCCATGAAAGAAAATGCAGATAAAATTGCAGATGAATGTCCTTCTTTAGCAACTGTGGTAATGGTGGAGCGTTCCGGTAATAATATGTTCATGAAAGAAGGCAGAGATATCACTTGGAATCAATTTATTGATGGTTGCTCAAGTGATTGTCCTGCCGAAGTAATGGACGCAGAAGACCCATTATTTATTTTATATACTTCTGGATCCACCGGAAAACCAAAAGGAGTACTACATACAACAGGTGGATATCTTGTATATGCCTCACATACCCATGAATTAGTGTTTGATTATCATCAAGATGATATCTACTGGTGTACTGCTGATATTGGTTGGATTACAGGTCATTCGTATATCGTGTATGGACCATTATCTAATGCAGTAACTCAAGTTATTTTTGAAGGAGTTCCAAATTACCCAGACTTTGGAAGATTTTGGCAAATTGTTGAACAGCATAAAGTAAATGTGTTTTACACAGCTCCAACTGCATTGCGTGCATTAATGAAAGAAGGGGATGATTGGGTAACAAAGTATGATTTATCTAGTCTAAAAGTGTTAGGAACTGTTGGTGAGCCAATTAAATCACCAGAATGGCATTGGTATTTTAATGTTATTGGCAATGAACAATGTCCTATTGTTGATACATGGTGGCAGACTGAAACAGGAGGAATTTTAATGTCTCCTATTCCTGGATGTGTTCCAACAAAACCAGGATCAGCCACATTACCATTACCAGGTATAATTCCAGCAATATTAGATGAAGAAGGAAATGAAATAACAGAACGAAACACTACTGGTTATTTAGTTATGACCCAATCTTGGCCTGGACAAATGAGAACCGTATATGGTGATCATAAGCGATTTATAGATACCTATTTTTCTCAAGCACCTGGAAATTATTTTACAGGAGATGGCGCTTATATTGATGATGATGGATATTTTTGGATTACTGGAAGAGTAGATGATGTATTAAATGTTTCTGGACATAGAATTGGTACAGCAGAAGTTGAAGGAGCTATTGGCGCTGCAAATGGTATTGCAGAAGCTGCTGTGATTGGATATACCCATGAAATCAAGGGAGAGGGTATTTATGCGTTTGTTACTTTAATGACAGGAGTAGATTCATCGGAAGAAATCAAAAAAGATATCTTAGATACAGTCACTAAAATTATTGGTCCTCATGCAAAGCCTGGTGTTATTCAATTTTGTGCAGGACTTCCCAAAACACGTTCTGGAAAAATTATGAGACGAATTCTAAAGAAAATCGCCCAAAACGAAACAGACGATTTGGGCGATACTTCTACACTTGCCGATCCAAGCGTAATTGATAGTTTATTAAAAAAGTAGACTTACTCTTTATCCTTACAATCTTCACACATGGTTTTCTTTTCCTTACAATCTTCACACATGTATGTATCTTTTTTCATCATTCTTTTTTTCATCATCATTTTCTTTCCTTTTTGCGGAGTCCAAGACGATTTATTCTTTAATCTAAATGATTTGTATTCGTCAGCTGAAAGCTCTTTTCCGTTCACAGTTACTTTCATTTTCTCTTCGCCATCAATGATTTCTTTCTCGATTCTGACATCCATTTGTTCTTGATCTTCAAGATCAATAATTTCATCAAAATCGACTTTGCCTAGGCCTTCCATAACAATCATTTTTTCACCTTGAAGTGGAAAAGCTCCTTCAAATTGAGCTAATGGTCTATTTTCAATAGATTTATTAAAAAGAAAAGCAAACACTAATAGTGCACTAAACTTAAATATTACATCTAATGTTTCTTTTTGAGTCATAATTTTTTCTCCTACTACTAATTTAAAATATAGTTTATGTTTTAACTTAAGTAAGTTGATAAAGTTTCAATGAAATTAAAATATTTTTTGCAACTTTTTTTATGAAACAATGGTCTAAATAAAATTGAATTATAACACAAAACATAAAATTTTTATGCAGGCCATTAATACATACGGTTCCAGATTATATAACATTTCATTATTTGTATTAAAAAATGAAGTGTTAGCGGAAGATTCAACTCAGGAATCGTTCCAAAAAATTTGGAAAGGTCTTGATAAGTTTTCATTTAAGTCATCGTTGTATACTTGGATGTATCGTATCACTTATAACAATGCTTTGTCCACATACAAAAAAGAGAAGAAACATAGAAAAAGTGATATGGAGCATGATGTTGCAATAAAAGATTTTGATTTAACGAATAATATTGCGTTGAAGGATGCAATTGAGAAATTGCCACTAAATTATCGTAAAGCAATTATTATGTTTTATTTTTTAGAATTCTCAATAAAAGAGATTTCAATTGAACTATCCATTAACGAGAATACAATCAAATCTTGGCTGAAACGAGGCAAGGAGCAATTAAAGGACTATCTTGATGAGAAATAATAACTATCCAAATATGTTTGATGAAAAAATTGTGAATGAAGAATTTCTAGATTCTTTGCATTCTATTGCTAAAGAACCATTATCGGAAAGGGTTGCATCATCTTTAAAACCTGTAAGGTTAGGAGGAGTAGTTTTATTACTATTACTGTACGGTAACACTATCATTGAGTCCATATTAAAAATTTATTGGCATTATTATGCTCAATTCACTACAAAGCTTATTAATATCGAAATAGCTAGCTCCTATGGGATAAGTCTAGTAGAGTACATATTTTCAAATGCAACTTTTTTGAATTAATGAGGTCTAAATAACAAAGAAATAAATCGGAGAAAAACATGAAACAGAAAATTATAGTACTTATGCTTGCAACATTAATTGTTAGTTGTGGATCATTCAATGAAGCAGATGGTCAAGCTGAGTTACATATCAATAAAAATATTACTACAGGCCAAGAGCTCTTAGATTTAAAAGCTGCTTTGGATGAAGGGGTTATTAATCAGGAGGAATTTGAAAAACTTAGAGAAAATATTATCAATGGAAATCAAGAATTTGTGATTGACATTGAAGAGTTTGAAAATTTAGATGGCGATGTGAGTGAAAGTGTAAAAATTCGCATTAATATTAATGGCGATGATATAGTATCTATTGATAGTGAGGAGGAATAATGTGGAGTGAAATAGTTCCAGTGGTTAGTTTACTGATTCCAATAGCTGGAATGGCTATGCTTGCCTTTATGGTATGGGCTGGAGTGCAAAGAGAAAATCATGCCCGATCATTACAACACAAAGAAATTATGCATGCAATTGATAAAGGTGTAGACGTTCCTCTTGTTCAGTCAGGTCAAAGACCGCTTGATTACTTGAGAAAAGGCATCATATGGGGAGTAATTGGTTGCATAATTATTATAGGTTTTACTATTGAAGGTGATTTTGAAGCTGCTGGACTTTTAGGATCTATTCCATTTGCAATCGGTGTTGGTTATCTTGTGTATTATAAATATGCGACAAAGGAAGAAAAGGAATAATTTTACTTCATACCCTGTTAAATAAAAAAGGTCTCAATATTTGTTTAAAGTGATATTTGAGACCTTTTTATTTATTAGATAAGCTTATACTTTTTTAGGACCAGGAAAAAAAATATTAGTCGATTGTTGATATGCTTTATAAGCAGGTCTTTTTTGAGCAGAATAGTATTCAGAAGGAATAGCTCCTGTAAGATATACTAAAGTAACATACATAATTCTTGAAGTATATAGTAAAGCAACTCCAATCATGATCCATAACCATAATGCTTCAGAATCAAATAATGAAATGTATGAAGGAATTGAGGCAATAATTAAGCCATTCCATACCATCCATTCAGCAAAATAATTAGGATGTCTCGTAAATTTCCACAGTCCAATATCACAAACCATATTTTTCTTATTTTGACGTTTCATTTCTTTTAAAAACTTCAGTTTTTGATAGTCTGCTACTGTTTCAAATACTATAGAAAGAATAAAAATTGTAAACCCAATAATTTCAAGGAGCGATAATTGAGTTAAGGGTGATACCGAAATAAGAAATATAGGAATTGCTAGAAATGAAGCATTTGCAAGTCCTTGACTTAATGCTTCTACTTGCATTGCCAAACTTATATTGGTTTTATTAGATTTTTCCCAACGTATTTTTTGATATTCATAACGAGGAAATTCTTTCTTTAATAATCCCATGCTCCACATTTTTAATGCCCCTAATCCCATTCTGCTTCCAATTAATATATAAGCAATAATAATAAGAGTTTTTGAAAGAGTTATGGTATTCATTTGACAATAAGTGATCAGTCCAATTAAAGCAACTCCCCATGGCCAGCCAATATCAACATATGACATTCTTCCTGTTTTCCATATTGGAATGCATACCACAAAAAGAAATAACAATAATTGACCTATACCATTAATTAGTGCGACAGATTGAAAATTATTTGAGTTAAATAGCAGTATCCAACAAGCTATAAATGGCATAAATGGTTTAAAATATTTCATTTATTTTTGATCTGGAGATTTAAATCTTGTTGAATGAGAAGTAGAGCTATGCTTTGTTTTTCTTCCTTTAACTCTTTTTCTCCAAAGTTCGAAAGAACTTCTTTTAAGATGTGTTCTCATAATTTTTCGAACGCCATTTTCTTTTAGTCCAAATTGATATTCAATGGCTTCAAAGGGAGTACGATCTTCCCATGCCATTTCGATAATTCTATCAATATCTTGAGGCTTAATATCCAAATCCACCACCATGACACATTAATATCTGTCCAGTGACATAGTTGGATTCAGGAATACAGAACATATATATTGCTCCAGCAGCTTCTTGAGGAGTTCCAGGTCTACCTAAAGGAATCATCGTCTTAGCTGATTGAAATACAGCAGAATTCACACCAACTTTGATTTTATTTCCTTCAATATCAATGAGAGATTCTTCTTTTTCAGCATCTGCATCAGTTAAGCGAGTTTTAATGAGTCCAAATCCTACAGCGTTAACGTTAACATTGTATCGACCCCATTCTTTTGCCATAGTTTTCGCCATTCCTACAACTCCAGCTTTTGCTGTAGCATAATTTATCTGTCCAGCATTTCCAAACATACCAGATGTAGAAGAGATATTTACTACTTTTCTAAAATTAGTAACCCCATTTTCTTTTTCTTCTAAAAATAGTCTTTTAATATGAGGTTGTGCAGCTCTAAGAATTTTAAATGGGGCAGTAAGGTGACATTCTAAAATTGCATCCCATTGTTTATCATCCATTTTTTGAATGACGTTATCCCAGGTGTATCCAGCATTATTAACAATGATATCTATTCCACCAAATGACTCTAAAGCAGTATTAATAAATCGCTCTGCGAAGTCATCATCAGTAACGCTTCCATTACAAGCAACTGCTTTTCCTCCCATATCCATGATGTCAGATACAGTTTGATTGGCAGGATCTGCATCTAAATCATTTACGACAATATGAGCACCATCTTTGGCCAACATTAAAGCTAGCTCTCTTCCAATTCCTCTTCCAGAACCGGTAATTAGTGCTACTTTTCCTTCTAATTTTCTTTCCATATTAAAATCCTAACGATTTCCCAATGATCTCTTTCATGATCTCAGTGGTTCCTCCATAAATTGTTTGTACTCTTGAGTTTAAGTAAGCTTTTGCAATTGGATATTCTTTAATATAGCCATACCCACCGTGCAATTGTAGACATTGATCAACTATTTTTAGCTCCAGTTCAGTTAACCACCATTTTGCCATAGCAGCTTTTTCTGGAGTTAATTTTTTCTCGTTCAATTCAAAAACACATTGATCATAAAAGGTTCGTCCAATCTCAGCTTCAGTAGTCATTTCAGCTAATTTGAATTTTGAGTTCTGGAAACTTCCAATTTTTTGTCCAAACGCTTTACGGTCATGGCAATATTGAATAGTTAAGTCTAATACAAATTCTATAACAGCAATAGCTCCTGCTGCAATTGATAGTCGTTCTTTTGGAAGACTTTCCATCATGTAATAAAACCCTTTGCCTTCTTCTCCTAATAAATTTTCTTTAGGCACTTTTACATCTTTAAAAAACAGTTCAGCAGTGTCTTGTCCGACTTGGCCGATTTTATCAAGCTTATTACCTCTTTCAAATCCCTCCATACCTCTTTCTAGAATTATTAGGCTGATACCATGAGCTCCAGCTTTGGAATCTGTTTTACATGCAACAATTACAAGATCAGCTAATAATCCATTAGTAATAAATGATTTACTTCCATTAACTAGAAAGTGATCTCCCATATCTTTTGCAAGAGTTTTAATGGCAGCTACATCACTACCCCCACCAGGTTCTGTCATCGCTAAAGCACCTATAGTTTCTCCGCTACAAATTTTTGGGAGCCAACGTTTTTTTTGTTCTTCAGTTGTATGTCGTAATAGATAAGGCACTACAAGATCATTTTGAACTGAATGTCCAAATCCTGGATTTTCAGCTTTAACACTTTCTTCAATTAGTATTGTATTATAACGATAGTCATCAAGGCCCATACCTCCATATTCTTCTGGCACATCAATGCCAAAAAAATTATTGGATCCTGCCTTGAGCCAAATATCTCTTGAAACCATTCCATCTTTTTCCCATTGCTCATTGTTTGGTTTCATTTCTTTTTCAAAAAAAGCTTTAGCTGCATCTTGAAAAATTAAATGTTCATCTGTCAAATTTTCTTTTTTCATGTAATTTCCTTTTTTAGTCATCAATTTTACCATTTTTTTTAATTTGTTGCTCTATTAGTTTTCAAAGGTAGTACATTGACATTTATATAAGTAAAGTGTACTTTACACCTAAACAATTTTATGGGGAAATAAATGATTAACAATAAAAGTCTTATCACAACACTTGTCTTAGCAGTTCTATCCACGTTATATCTTGGAAGCGTTTGGAATGATTTTTTTGGTACATTGAGCGTCAATGTATCCATGGATCGTCAACAGGCAGTTAAAGCTGCATCAGATGCTTCAAAGCAATTTGACATTTTAGATGATTCATTTGAGCAAGCATCTATATATAATTTTGACGATTCGTTACGAAATTTTGTTGAGTTAAAACAAGGTGGTAAAGAAAAGTTTCAAGAGATAATCGATAACGATGTTTATTCACCATATAATTGGATGGTTCGTTCTTATAAAGAAGGTGAGATTATTGAAGCGATGTTTCAATTTAAGCCTGATGGAAGTCCTAATGGATATAGAATTAAAATTCCTGAGGAATATGATTCAGATAACCTTGATGAAGAAGAAGCCTTAGCACTGGTTGAACAAAACATTAATAATCAGTGGTCTGGAAATTTTAGCGATTACAATCTTATAGAATCCTCCTTTAAGGAAATGCCAAATGGAAGAATAGATCACTCTTTTCTTTTTGAACATAATCTTCAAGATATTGGTGAAGCAAAATATAGATTACGAGCAACAGTATCTGGCTCAATAATAAATTCAGTAAGCCCTTTTGCATTTGTGCCTGAATCGTTTCAAAGAGAATTTGCAAACATAAGATCTGACAATGATACAATTGCAATATTTGCCAATTTTGCTTTCTTGGGGATTTACTTGTTGGGTATTGGTATAGCTTCACTGATAATTTTTTATAGAAACGGTTGGTTAAGATGGAAAAAGTCAGTCTTAGCTGCTGCATTTGTAGCTCTTTTTTCAAATATTCTTTTAAATCTTAATTTTTACCCTACGATTTGGATGGCCTATGATACAGCCTCTTCAAAATCTCAATTTTTAACAGAACAATTATTAGGAATGGTAGCTAATGGAATTCTTATGTTCTTTATCTTGGCTGCATCTTTTATTACAGCTGAGTCATTAACAAGAAGAGCCTTCCCTAAGCATATTCAAATTTGGAAGACATGGACTTCCAATGTTGCAAACTCAAAGCGTGTATTAAATGACACTATTTTTGCTTACTTAATTGTTCCAATTAAACTAGCTCTTGTAGGAGCATTTTATATCCTAATGGAAAGAAATTTTGGATTCTGGTCTCCAGCCTCATCATCATTTGATCCAAATTATTTAGCATCTATTTTCCCATGGTATACTGGTTTAGCTATATCTTTACAAGCTGGCTTTTGGGAAGAGATGTTATTTAGAGCAGTTCCAATCGCTGCAGGGGTTTTAATAGGTCAAAGATATAATATGCGCTTTACAGGATTAATGGTTGCTATGGTAATCCAGGCATTAATTTTTGGGGCAGGACATGCTAATTATCCTGCGCAACCATCATATGCTCGAGTTGTTGAATTATTTTTACCATCAATTGTGGTTTATGGTATGATTTATCTCCGATTAGGTGTTGTCTTTGGAGCTATCACTCACTATGTATATGATGTTGTATTATTTTCTTTGCCAATTTGGTATTCCTCAGGATATATGTTTGATAAGTTTATGACTGTTATTGGGGGATTAATTCCATTTCTTGTTATTTTATATTTTAGAATGAAACATCAGAAATGGTCTGATATAGATTCCTCATCATTAAATGAAGGTTTTGTACCTACTCCACCAAAGAAAAAAACTTCAGAAGAAAAAGAAGTCGTTAATACAGTTCCAACCGCTTCTAATGTTTTAAATCCAAAAATTGTAGGGATAGCTCTACTATTTGTTATTGGAATTTTTAGCACTTTTAAATTATCTAATGTAGAAGTTTCTGTTAACTCTCCGTCCATTGATAAAGAAGAGGCAATTTCAATAGCAAATCAATTTTTATCTGATAACAATATCACATTACCAGATGGATATAATGCTTATGCATTTGATGATAGTTCATATCCTGCATCCTCATTTATTTGGGAGGAGCTTGGGCAAGAGACTTATACATCGTTACTAGGATCTTATGTATTAGGTCCTAGGTGGAAAGTAAGGTTTGCAAAATTTGATGGTCCAGTAGAATCACGTACAAGGGAAGTAATGGTATCGATGGATTTTGACGGAAATATATTGAGATTTAATAACAGGTTTCCAGAGGTTGAAGAAGGTAAGCAGCTAACCAGAGAAGAAGCGCAAGTTATTGCTGAAAATGCATTAGCTGAATATTTAGGTATGAATATATCTGCTGTCACACTCACGAGTGCTCAAGAATCTCAAAAACCTAATAGGTTAGATTGGACATTTACTTTTACAGACAATAATGAGCTGGAGTATGAAGGTGCAAAGCTTCAAAATATTATCTCCATATCAGGTGATCAGATATCTGGGTTCACAAAGTTTGTTTTCGTTCCTGAAGAGTGGGCAAGAATGAAGCGAGATCGTGAAGGTTTATCAGGTATTATAGGCACTCTATTTACCGTTCCTGGTGCAATCTTTGTAATAGGGTTATTACTAATGAGATCCTTTAAGTTGTTAATGGATCGAAAGATAAATGTTCGAAAAGGGTTGATGTTTGGTTCATTTGCTATCTTTGGAATTCTTAGCGTCTTTAATGATTCATCATTTCTTAATAATATGCCAACAAATCAACCTATTGAAAATTTGATGAGTACATATTATATATCTTCTATAGGTGGGGCACTAATTGCTCTTGGACTGGTTAATATATTGTTGTTTGGAACGCTGAACAAACTTGTTCAACCATCAATAAATAATATAAAAATAAAAGATGCAATTCTTGGAGGAGTAATTGTAGCATTAACTATGATTGCTTCATTGGTATTAGCTGGATCTTTTCAGTTAAACTTAAATCCAAATTTTGCAAGTTTTAATCTTACTTCCTATTACCCTCTTTATGATACATTAAATGCATATACGTTTTTTGGACCTATTGCTTTTAATATTTTTCTTGCAGCCATGTTGTATGATATCACAAAAGGGTGGAGCAATGATATAAAAGGTAACCTACTTGCCTATATATTAGTTGTTGCAGTATTTACAGGCGATATAGGGTTTCAATATGATATAGTAAGCTCTATAATGATCGCACTGCTTTATGGAGCATTAATTTTTGCAATTTTTAAATTTATTATTAAGAATAACTATGCGATGATTCCATTTTATACATTATTCATGAGATTTTATGACAGATTTGCTGCTACGGATTTCGGTACAGTGTCATCGTATCCAAATGAATTATTATTTTTGGGATTATCTTTAATTTTGGCATCTTTTGTAATGGTTTCTTTGACTAAGAAACTATTTAATATGAATGTAAAAGGATAAAATATATTATATTCCTTGAATGTCTTATTTTAAAGGAAAAACAGTCATAGTAACTGGTGCTTCTTCAGGGATTGGAGAAGCAACAGCAAAAGAGTTTCTATTGCAAGGCGCTAAAGTAATTTTAGTAGCTAGAAATGAGTCTAAAATGCATAATTCATTTAAAGATTTTAATCAAGATGCTTACTCTATCTATCCATTTGATCTAACTAATTTAGATGACATTGATTCTTTTGTAAAAATGTTAATCGAAAAAGAAGGTCCAATTGATATTTTATTTAATAATGCTGGTGTGAGTCAATTTGGATATTTTGAGGAGAGTGATTTGTCAGTATTAGATAAAATCATGGAGCTAGACTTCTTTTCCGTCGTTCAATTTACAAAGTCAATTTTACCTCATATGGTATCTATAAAGTCTGGTCAAATTGTAACAAATACCAGTGTTGCAGGCTTAGTTGGATCAAGAAATAGGTCATTTTATTCTTCTGCTAAATTTGCTTTACACGGATTTTTTGATAGTCTTAGATCTGAGATAATACATCATAATGTTCATGTTACATTAATTGCTCCAGGTAGAGTAGCAACGGATGTAGGAAAAAATGCATTAACTGCCAGTGGTGAACCTTATGGTAGAGATGACAGAGGGCATCAAAAAGGCTTAACATCTATTGAGGCAGCCAAGAGAATTCTCAATGCGATTAAACGTAAAAAAAGAGAAGCTGTAATTGCAAAGTGGAATGATATAGCATGGTTAGCTGTGTATATACGAAAATTTTCCCCTTCGTTATATTTTTTCTTAGCTAGAAGAATAGTAGCATAATTTTTTATGAAATATAGTATACTAGAAGATCCTCGTTATAAGCATCTTGCTGAGCCAAAATCAATATTATTTCAAATTTTTTCGTTTATTTTCGATTTATATGCTAACACTGTTTTAACATTCTATACTCCTGTTAAAGTGATTGGAAGAGAAAATATTCCTAAGGACCAACCATTTATTTTTGTAAGTAACCATAATAGTCACATGGATATTGCAATTTTAGCATATGCTACAAGAATGGGTTATGAAAAATTTGGTTTTTTGGCTGCAAAAGATTATTGGTTTGATAATAATTTTAGAAGAAGATTTTTTAAAAACTTAATTAATTTGATTCCAATTAGCAGAAAACAAAATCCAGAATCTCTTGATTTGGAAGATACTATGACACTATCAAAGGCTTTTATGGACTTAGGTAATAATATCATTATTTTCCCAGAAGGGTCTAGAGGAGAAGCTGGAAAAATGCAACGATTTAGAAAAGGTGCAGTTAAATTTTCTATGGGTTTAGATGTCCCTATTCTTCCTGCAGCAATTATTGGAGCAGATAAAGCGTGGCCCAAAGGTGAAAAATGGATGCAGTCTGTCCC
>JAYPYG010000039.1:0-7088 GCA_038280095.1 Fidelibacterota bacterium
TACATTCAACTGATCTTGAGGTTGGTGTTAAAACGCAAATTAATGCTTCTGTTAACTCAGATGGTGAATGTTTGTTTCCAACTGCTGAAATGAATGATATTATAAGTGTTTTAGATGGTGGGAGGGTAGATATTGAAGTTTCGGGCCCTCATATTAATGTTAAATCTGAAACAGGTGTTTCTTTTGATATTTCAACTGTACCTTTTCAAGATTATCCCGAAGTACCTGAAAATAAGCACGATAATTTATTTTGTGTTGAAACATTAAGTCTAAAAGATATTATTTCTTCATTGATGTATGCAATTAATAGCGAACCTACTAAACCAGCTCTAAATGGAGCTTGTTTTAATTTTTTGGAAAGTACTATAGACTTTGTTGCAACAGATGGTCATCGTCTAGTTAAAATTTCTAAGCAGAATACAACAAATATAAATGGATCTTTTATTATACCTAAAAAGTTTTTATCAATATTGAGTACTTTTTTAGAGGGACAATCAGAAACAAATTTAATAATAAGTGGAAATTATATTTTTACTAATAGTAATAAGGATGTTTTTTATTCTAAAATAATTGATGAAAAATATCCTAATTATAATGCAGTAATTCCGGAGGAAAATCCTTTAACACTTATTGCTAATAAAACAGAAATGTTAAATAATATAAAAGCAGCTTCTATTGCTACTAATAAAAATACTAATCAGATATCATTATATTTAACTGAAGGTAAAGTATATTTTAAAAGTGTTAATCAACCTGAGAGTAAAACAGTTCATGCTCCTTTAAAATCTGCAAAATATGCAGGAGAAGAAGTATCAATTGGTTTTAATGCTGTTTATTTAAAAGAAGCGGTTTCAAAATATCCAAATGAAGAAATTGTTTTTTCTTTTAAAGATTCTTTGTCTGCTACACTTTTTTTACCTAATGTAGACGATCAAAAAACAACCATTCTATTAATGCCAGTGAGGATAAATGAGTAATAATTACGGTGCAGATAAAATATCCGTCTTAAAAGGATTAGAAGCAGTTAGAAAAAGACCTGCTATGTATATTGGTGATGTTGGTAAAAGAGGATATCATCATCTGGTTAGTGAGGTTGTTGATAATAGTATTGATGAGGCACTGGCTGGTTTTTGTAGTTCTATAATTGTAACAATAAAAAATGATGGTTTTATTTCTATTGAAGATAATGGGAGAGGTATTCCTGTAGAAATTCATAAAACAGAAGGAAAGCCAGCACTAGAAGTAGTAATGACAGTCTTGCACGCTGGAGGTAAGTTTGATAAAAACACCTATAAAGTTTCTGGTGGATTACACGGTGTTGGTGTGTCTGTAGTAAACGCACTTTCAGAAAGTCTAATTGCTGAAGTTCATAGAGATGGTTTTCATTATAAACAAGAATATAAAATAGGACAACCTACAACTGAAGTAGAAAAAATAGGTAAAAGCAATAAAACAGGAACTATTGTGTCATTTAAACCAGATGAAACCGTTTTTTCACATAAGGGTTTTGAAGAGGAAGTTATTAAAGGAAGACTTAAAGAATTAGCATATTTAAATAAAAACCTATCAATAAAATTAATTAATGAACCCGAAGAAACAGAAACAGAATATTGTTTTCCAGGGGGTTTATCAGATTTTGTTAAATATTTAGATGGTAATGAAGACTTAATTCATGATGAGGTTATTGTGGTAAACAAGGAAGATATAGAAGTTCCTGTGGATTTAGCTCTTAGATATAGTACAAACTATAATAGCAATATTTTTTCTTTTGTAAATAACATAAATACAATAGAGGGCGGTACCCATTTATCTGGTTTTAGATCAGCCCTTACTAGAGCATTAAACAGCTATGCTAACAAAAATGATTTAATCAAAACAAAAAAGAACGAAAAATTTTCGCTGTCTGGAGATGATTTTAGAGAGGGTTTAACTGTTGTTATTTCTGTTAAGGTTCAAGAACCACAATTTGAAGGACAAACAAAAACTAAGTTAGGTAATGGAGAGGTAAAGGGGTTAGTAGATAATGTTGTCTATGATGGAATACAGGCATTTTTAGAACAAAATCCAAAAGTAGGAAAAAGAATTATTGAAAAAGCAGCAGAAGCTGCAAGAGCAAGAATAGCTGCTAAAAAAGCAAGAGAACTAGTAAGAAAAAAATCAGGATTAGGATCAACAACCCTTCCAGGAAAATTAGCAGACTGTTCAAACAAAGATCCTATGCAGTGTGAATTATTTCTTGTTGAGGGGGATTCTGCTGGAGGTACAGCTAAACAGGGAAGAGACAGAAGAACCCAGGCTATTTTACCTTTACGAGGAAAGGTAATTAATTCAGAAAAAGCAAGAGAAGACAAACTTTTAGCTAATAATGAAATTCAGTCTATGATAACAGCGCTAGGATGTGGTTTTGGTGAAGACGAAGACGATCCTAATAGCTTTAACCCTGAAAAACTAAGATATCATAAAATAGTAATTATGACAGACGCAGACGTTGATGGTAGCCATATAAGAACTCTATTATTAACATTCTTTTGGAGAAAAATGAAAAGCCTTGTTCAGGGCGGTTATTTATATATGGCAATGCCCCCTCTTTATAAATTAAAGCAAGGTAAAAAAGAAAGATATGCATATACCGATGAAGAGAGAGACAATCTTTTAAGAAGACTTGAATCTGAAAATAAAACAAAAATTGATATTCAAAGATATAAAGGTTTAGGAGAAATGAACGCAGAACAGCTCTGGGAAACAACAATGAATGCAGAGACTAGAACTCTAATTCAGGTAACCGTTGATCATATTATGGAAGAGGAAACAAACGTAAGATTTAGAGAATTAATGGGTTCAGAGGTAGAACACAGAAGAAAATTTATAACAGAAAGAGCAAAGTTTGCAACCAACATAGATATATAAAATGGATTTAGGTAGAGACAACATATTAGATAAACAATTAGTTAAAGAGCTTGAAGAAAGTTATCTAAACTATTCAATGTCTGTCATTATGTCGAGAGCGCTTCCCGACGCAAGAGACGGACTAAAGCCAGTACATAGAAGAATTTTATTTAGTATGAGTGAAATGTCTGCTATGTGGAACAGGCCTTATAAAAAATCAGCCAGAGTGGTGGGAGAGGTTTTAGGTAAATATCATCCACACGGAGACAGCTCTATATATGATGCCCTTGTAAGAATGGCACAAGAATTTTCTATGAGACACGAACTGGTGCAAGGTCAAGGAAACTTTGGATCTGTTGATGGTGATAGAGCCGCCGCAATGAGATATACAGAGTCTAGAATGTCTAGAATTGGAAGTGAGCTTTTAAGAGATATTGAAAAAGAAACAATACCATGGACAACAAATTTTGATGAAACCCTAAAAGAACCAGCAGTTTTACCAGCTGTTTATCCAAACCTGTTAGTAAATGGATCAGAGGGCATAGCCGTTGGTATGGCAACAAAAATTCCGCCACACAACCTTTCTGAGTTGGTGGGAGGCCTTGTTGAACTGATGGATAATCCTGAGTGTGAAACAAAAGACTTAATGAAACATATTAAAGGTCCAGACTTTCCTACCGCAGGAAAAGCACTTGGAATTAAAGGAATTCAAGACGCATATGAAACAGGCAGAGGAAAGGTTATTATGCAAGGAAGGGCGCACGTAGAACCCTCAAACAGAGGAAGAGACTCTTTAATAATAACAGAACTCCCATATCAAGTTAACAAAGCAAACCTAATAGAAAAAATTGCAGAGTTAGCAAGAGATAAAAAAATTGAAGGTATTGCCGAGCTTAGAGACGAGTCAGATAAAGATGGAATGAGGGTGGTAATTGAAACCAAAAGAGATGCAGTGCCAGAAGTGGTATTAAACCAACTTTATAAACAAACTCAGCTCCAGGACACCTTTGGGATAATTTTACTTGCCCTGGTTGACGGAACACCAAAGGTAATGTCATTAAAAGAACTTTTAGAGGTATTTATATCTTTTAGGTTGGATGTTGTAGTAAAAAGAACAGAGTTTGATCTAAAAAAAGCAGAAGCTAGAGCACATATTTTAGAAGGTCTTAAAATTGCCTTAAAAAACATAGATAAGATTGTTGAAACAATTAAAAAAAGCAAAGACCCCTTAACAGCAAGAAAATCTTTGATGGATGGTTTTGGTTTATCAGAAATACAGGCTCAGGCTATTTTAGACATGAGACTTCAAAGGTTAACAGGGCTAGAAACAGATAAAATTATTAGCGAGTATAAAGATGTAATACAGCATATTGCAGAGCTTAAAGGTATTTTAGAGAGCGAATCAAAAAGGATGTCGATAATTAAACAAGAACTTTTAGAAATTAAAGAAAAATACGGAGAGGAAAGACGAACAGAAATTATAGAAGACTTTACCAGTCTCAGCATTGAAGATATGATAGCAGAAGAAGAAATGGTTTTAACCATCACACATAACGGCTATATAAAAAGAACAAGCTTAAGTACCTATAGAAGTCAAAGAAGAGGGGGAAGAGGTGTCCAGGGAGCTTCTTCAAGAGAAGAGGATTTTGTAGAACACCTATTTATAGCAAACACACACAGTTACATTTTGTTTTTTACAGACAAGGGAAAGTGTTACTGGGTTAAAGTTTATGATATTCCAGAGGGTGGTAGAGCAGCTAAAGGAAGAGCAATTGTTAACCTTATTGGCTGTGAGCCCGATGAAAAGGTTAGCGCATTTATAAGCGTTAAAGAATTTAACGAAGATCATTATGTTGTGATGGCAACTGAAAAGGGTATGGTTAAAAAAACCAAGCTTTCTGCATATTCAAACCCAAGAAAAAAAGGCATATATGCTGTTGAAATCAGAGATGGAGATAAATTAATTGAGGCAAGAGTTTCAACGGGAGATAATGATATTCTTCTTGGAACAAGAAACGGAAAATCAATCAGGTTTTCAGAAGAACAAATAAGAGCAAGCGGAAGGAAAACAATGGGGGTTAAGGGGATAACACTTAGCTCAGACGACGACAGACTAGTTGGAATGTTGTTAATTAAAAGAGAGGGTACCGTGCTTGTTGCAACAGAAAAAGGTTTTGGAAAGAGAACCGAAATCTCACAATATCGCGCCCAAAAAAGAGGCGGTAAAGGCATTTTAACCATGAAAACAACCGACAAGGTTGGAAAAATGGTTACCATAAAAGAGGTTGTAGACAAAGACGACCTAATGATTATAACAAACCAGGGCGTTTTAATAAGGCTTCCGGTTGCCCAAATAAGATCAATTGGGAGAGCAACTCAGGGCGTTAAACTAATTAAGCTAGGCGAAGGAACGCTTGTTTCGTCAATCACCAGAATTATGTCTGAAGAAGAAGAAGATGAAAACAATAACACAGAACCTACAGACCCTAAAGAGTAGCTTAGAAGATAAGCCACAAATCAATATAGTTGTTGTAACTAAAACCAGATCACCAGAAGAGATTCAAGAAGCTATAGCCGCAGGGGCAACATCAATCGGCGAAAACAAGGTTCAAGAAGCAGAACAAAAGTTTCCTAAAATACAAAACATAGAAAAAACAGAAAAAAGATTAATTGGAAGACTACAATCAAACAAGGCAAAAAAAGCTGTCAAAATTTTTGATACAATAGATTCTGTAGATTCATTAAAACTCTCTCAAAAAATATCAAAAGCCGCAGAAGATTTGGGAAAAATACAAAGGGTCTTATTGCAAGTCAATAGTAGCGGAGAAAACACAAAGGCGGGATTTAGTATTAATAGCAAAAAAGAGATTTTAGAGTGTATTAATATGTCGAGCATAAGGGTTGAAGGTTTAATGACAATGGGCCCAAACACAAAAGACGCTGATATAATAGCCAGATCCTTTCAAAAAACAAAAAAACTCTTTGATGAGCTTAATGAACTTGAGAATATAAAAATGAAAACACTCTCAATGGGAATGAGCGGAGATTATCAAATAGCAATTAGAGAGGGATCAACATCAATAAGGGTTGGAACAGCAATTTTTGGGCCACGCGCTTAATGTTAGATTTAAAAAACTGGTTTAACCCAAAACACTATAAAAGACTTTGGAACGTAGGCCCCCCGGGCTTAATAATATCGCTTTTATTAATTTATTTAACGCTTCAGTACGAAGCAGCGCTTAATATTAAAAAATATGAAACAGGACACACGTGGATTGATGTTTTATTTTTTTTAATTCTTTTAGAAATGCTTTTTATTTTATTCTGGACTCTGTTTAGCTTGCCACCAAAAAACAGAGGAAAAAAATTGTCTACAAGAGGAATATATTCTTTTATTCGTCACCCTATATATACGGTTGTTATTTTTCATATAAATATACTCACATCTTTGTGGGTGGGTTCATATTTATTGCTCTTTTTAGTGCCACTGCAGTATTTGTTGTGGTCTAAAATTGTTGTTAAAGAAGAAGAATACCTTGTTGGCATATTTGGGCAAGAATATATAGATTATATGTCCAACGTTTCCCGGTTCATTCCATGGAAATAGTTAAACCTTAAAGGAGAAAAAATGAAGAAATTAATTTTAACATTATTATTTATGGGAGCTGTTATGTCGCAAGAAAAATTTTATGGATTTGAGTTTGTTAAAGAGTCCGGAGGTATAAAGGAATATACAATGACATCGAACGGCCTCAGAGTTTTGTTAAAACAAGACAACACAGCGCCGGTTGCCACATTTATGGTTACCTACGAGGTGGGATCAAGAAATGAAGCCATTGGATATACTGGATCCACACACCTTTTAGAACACTTAATGTTTAAGGGTTCTAGAAAGTTTAACACAAAAAAGGGCAATTCTGTTTTTCAGACACTTCAATCGTTGGGGGCAAGAATGAATGCGACAACATGGCTGGACAGAACGAACTATTTTGCCGTACTTCCAAGCGAACACCTTGAAACCCTGATTGAAATTGAAGCAGACAGGATGAGAAACGCTTATATAAAAGAGGAAGACAGACAGTCTGAAATGACAGTTGTAAGAAATGAGTTTGAAAGAGGACAAAATAGTCCTTCGGGCGTTTTAGATGAAAACATTTGGGCAACAGCATACCAGGCACACCCATATCACCATTCAACAATAG
>JAYPYG010000040.1:0-6964 GCA_038280095.1 Fidelibacterota bacterium
TTTGATTGATAAATATCAACAGGAATTACATTTTGTAATATAGACTGATTAACTGCTTTCATTGATTTTACAACATCACCAACTTGAATGCTGCTTTCCATTTTAAAATTTAAGTCTCTTTGCACAATTGGGAAGGTTACAATATCCTCTACCTTAGTGCTATAACTACCATAATCAGTAAAAATCTCCGGATTTACATCTAACACTACAACTTCATGCTTATGGGCTATATCTAATTGTTTTAGCAATGAATCTTTAATGACACCTAAGCCACCAATAACTTGTTTTTTACCGTCAATAATTGAGAAATATGGATCACAATAATGATGTTCCTGTTCGGAATACTTAACTTTTATACCCAGTCTTTTATCTTCGAAAATATTAGAAGCCACCCCTTTTAAGAATGCAAAAGAAGCAGGTATAGAATCAAAATGTACATTTTTTGAAAATACATCACCATGAACCAAGCACGATAAACTACTTTTTTGAGTTATATCCTCTAATTTATCTGTCTTACCTTCAAAAATTGTTCCATATTCATAAATCAAGGTATTTGCTGATCCATTACGATAATTAAAATCTAAATTCTTTAACAATCCTGAATGAAGGGTTGTACGCAGAGTATTCATTCTTTCTGAGGAAGGATTCATAACACTAACAGCATCTTTTCCAAATAATTCCACATCTTCAATATCTTCAAGAGAATTATTATAAGATTGATGAAATCCTAATGACGATAAATGATGTTTTAAGGAAGATATAGTAGATTCTTCATCGTTTGCATATTGCATAATAGAAGAATAATTAAAAGAAGACTTAATATTGTCATAACCATAACATCTAAACACCTCTTCAATAAGGTCTGTTTCTACCTTTATATCTGTTCTAAATGTAGGAATAGAACAATTCCATCCAGTTTTTGTTTTTTTAGCATCAATGTGAAGTCCTTTTAGAATAGACTCTACGTCAGTTGAAGGAATTTCTTGTCCAGCATATTTTATTATTTTTTCTGATGATAAATCAACAAAAGTATTATCTAAACTCATTGAACATTCATCAGTAACAACAGACTCTAAAGTACCACCAGCAACTTCTTGCATTAACTGGACAATCATATTGAAGGCCTCAAAAACAGCATTTGGATCTGTACCTCTCTCAAATCTTCTTGATGCTTCAGATAATAAATTTAATTTTTTGGAACCTTTTCTAATAACAACAGGATCAAAATAAGCGCTTTCAATTAACACTTCTGTGGTTGAATCCGTAACGGAGCTATCCATACCACCTATAATGCCAGCTAAAGCAACGGTATTTTTTGTATCTGTAATGACCATATGATCCGTGCTTAATTCATATGTTTCTTCATCCAAAGCATCAAATCTTTCACCCTTTTTTGCCCAAGAAACCTTAATTCCAGGTTTGGCTAATTTATTTAGATCAAAGACATGAGTTGGATGGCCGATTTCCAAAAGCATAAAATTAGATATATCTACAAGGTTATTAATGCTTTTCTGACCAACTGATTTTAAATAGTCAGCAAGCCATTTTGGAGAAGGTCCTACCTCTACTCCCTTCATTGTTCCGGCAATATAGCGTGTACAGCCGCCTTTCTTATCTAATTCGACTGGAACAACGTCTTTTGACTTTGGATTTAATTTTACGCTATTTATTGGAGTTTTTAGTTTGGATCCAACAATTGTTGCTACTTCCCTTGCTATGCCTCGATGACTTAATGCGAAAGCTTTATCAGGAGTTACTTCAATATCAATAGCATTAAATAATGGACCTAGCACTTCTTTAATCGGTGTTCCTGCCTTATGAGACTCATCTAACACCATAATACCATCATGTTCTTCTGATATTCCAAGCTCTCTTTCAGAACAAATCATTCCAAAACTTTCTACGCCTCTAATTTTAGCTTTACCTATTTTGAAATCGCCTGGAAGAACAGCTCCAACTTTGGCAAAAACTATTTTTTGACCAGCATCGACATTTGGAGCTCCGCAAACAACGCTAAACGTTTCAAATCCATCTGAAACAGAACATAACTTAAGCTTGTCTGCATCAGGGTGCTTTTCAGCTGTTAAAACCTCTCCAACAACTAAATTTTCTAAAGAATCAAAATCTGATACAACTTCTGACTCAAATCCCCTCATAGTTAGTTTTTCAGCTAACTCTGTAGCAGTTAAGTCAAAATCAACAAACCTTCTAAGCCAGTGCAATGAAACTTTCATTAAAACTGCTCCAAGAAACGTTTGTCGTTCTGATAAAAAAGTCTAATATCTTTAATGCCATATTTTATCATGGCAATTCTTTCAATCCCCATACCAAAAGCAAATCCTTGATATTTTTCATTGTCATATCCAACATTAGATAAAACATTTGGATTGACCATACCACAGCCTAAAATTTCCATCCATTGATTTAATTTACTATTCCAAATATCTACCTCTGCACTGGGTTCAGTAAAAGGAAAATAACTTGGCCTAAAACGCATTTTTGTATCTTTTCCAAACATTTCTTGAACAAAATACTCTAAGGTTCCTTTCATCTCAGCAAATGAAGAGGTTTCATTGATAACCAACCCTTCTACCTGATTAAATAAACAGAAACTTTTGTAACTCACTGCTTCATTCCTATACACTCTACCACAACATATATGTCTTAAAGGCGGATCTTGATTTTCCATTAAATGAATTTGAACATTCGATGTATGTGTTCTTAATACAGCATTAGGGTTAATAAAAAATGTATCCTGCATATCTCTAGCTGGATGATGTTTTGGTACATTTAATGCTTCAAAATTATGATAGTCATCATCAATTTCAGGTCCATAAGCAACGGAAAAACCAATAGATTGAAAAATAGATTTTATTTCTGAAGTAACTTGCTCTAAAGGATGAATACTACCATTTGGTAAATCATAACCTGGTAATGAGAAGTCAATATCAATTGGTGCGTTATTGCCACCTTTAGAACCTAAGGCTTGTTGAAACGAATCAGTTAATTGATTTTTTAATACATTTAATTCTTTACCAAAACGAGGCTTTTCAGATGACGGAAGCTTATTGAATTCTTCAAACAATGATGCAAGTTGTCCATTTCTTCCTAGATATTTAATTCGAAAAGTTTCTAAATCTTGAGAATTTTGGAGCTTAGACAGTTCTTGGGAAAACGATGTCTTTAACTTTTTAATGCTTTTATCTAGTGACATCGTATTTTCTGCTATTTATTCAAGTATTTTACCAAGTCTTCAAAGACAGTTGGATTATTAACAGCTAAATCTGCTAACACTTTTCTATCTAGATCGACCCCTTTCTCCTTCAATAAATGTACAAAATTTGAATAGGATAAGCCATTTAATCTTGCTGCAGCGTTAATTCTTACAATCCAAAGCCTTCTAAACTGACGTTTTTTCTGTCTTCTATCTCTGTAAGCATATAAACCAGCTTTGGTTACTGCATCTTTTGCTGCTTTAAAATTTCTACTTCTAGCACCAAAATAACCTTTTGCAAGCTTTACAATCTTACGATGTCTTCTGTGTCTTGGAACTGAACTATTTGATCTTGGCATCTTAACTTCCTGCTTTCGCCATCATTTTTTTCATACGTTTTTCAAAAGATGGAGCTACCACTGTAGCTTTTTTGGCTGCACGCTTGACATCTCCATCTCTACGGATAAGCATGTGTTTATGTCCAGCTTTGTTACGTTTCAGTTTACCTGAACCAGTAACTTTAAATCTTTTTGATACGCTTTTTCTAGTTTTTTGCTTTGGCATATTTAATTCCTATTTCGGGGCTAATATTATAGATTTTTTTCGTCCAGTCAAAGGAGAATCTTTTTCTAATTCTGCATGCTCACTTAACATCGATAAAACACGTTGCATAAGCTCTTGCCCTAAATCTTGTCGAGACATTTCTCTACCTCTATACATTAAAGTTAATTTTAACTTATATCCGTCAGATAAAAACTTTTTACCCATCTTAAGTTTATTTTCTAAATCATGATCACCAATATTTGGTCTCATTCTTAATTCTTTTACTTTGATAGTTTGTTGATTTTTCTTGCTTTGTTGTGCTTTCTTTTTTTCTTCATATTTAAACTTACCAAAGTCCATAATTTTACAAACTGGAGGTTTTGCATTTGGTGAAATCTCAACCAAATCTAAACCAGCTTCCTGAGCTTTAATTAAGGCTTCTTTGACACTTACAACTCCAATTTGTTCTTTATTTTGACTGATGAGCCTTATTTCATCTGCATAAATTCTTTCGTTTACCCTTATTCTTTGTTTTTTAATTCGAAACTCTCCTTTCGTTAATTTCAGTTAATACTTCATTGGAAAAATCATCTAAAGATAATTCTTTTTGCTCTTTGATAAACCTTCTTCTGACAGTTACAGTTTTATTTTCAACTTCTTTTTCGCCAACAATAATCATGATGTTAATTTTTTGTAATTCTGCATCTCTAATTTTTGAACCTATTTTTTCTGATCGATTATCCAAAGAAGCTCTTATACCTTTTGATTTAAGGTCTTTTGTTACTTCTTCTGCGTAATCATTATATTTATCAGAAACAGGCAATACAGTTACCTGTCTTGGCGCTAACCAAAGTGGGAAATTGCCTCCAAAGTGTTCGATTAGAAACCCAATAAAACGTTCATGCGTTCCCAAAGGTGCTCTATGAATACAAAGAGGTGTTTTCGAGGTACCATCGTTATCATTATATGTTAAGTCAAATCTTTCAGGAACAGCAAAATCTACCTGATTAGTAGCTAAGGTAAACTCTCTTCCAATTGAACTCCAAACTTGAACATCAATTTTAGGACCATAAAAAGCAGCATCTCCGACCGATTCAACAAATTTCAGATTTGCGCTTTTAAGCGCATTTCTAACATCGTCTTCTGTTTTTTTCCATAATTCGGCATTATCAATAAATTTTTCACCTAACCCTTTTGGATCGTGAAGACTTAATCTCATTTCATATTTTTCAATACCGAAAATTTTGAAATAATCCATGTATAGATTACAAACCCCTATAAACTCATCTTTAAATTGTTCTTCCGTACAATAAATGTGTGCATCATTCATTTGCATACTTCTTACACGCATTAATCCAAATAATTCTCCAGATTTTTCATATCTATAACATGTTCCATATTCGGACAATTTATATGGTAAATCTCTATAACTTTTTGGAGTGTTTGAAAAAATTTTGTGATGATGAGGACAGTTCATTGGTTTCATATAATAGTCAATACCGTCAACATCCATTGCTGGATACATACTGGAGATGTAATGCTTTAAATGACCGGACTTTTCATAAAGCTCTCCTTTGGTTAAATGTGGAGTTTTAACTCGTAAATATCCGCTTGCTGTCTCTTTTTCTTTAGCTAAAGCTTCCAATTCGTCAATCATCACAGCTCCATTAGGAGTCCACAACGGTAGACCAGGACCTACTTCATCATCAAAAAAATATAAATCTAATTCTTTTCCGATTTTTCTATGATCACGTTTTTTTTGCTCTTCAAGCATATTTAGATATTTTTTTAAATCTTTTTCATTTTGAAATGAGGTACCATAAACGCGTTGTAAAGTTTGATTATTTTCGTCAGCTCTCCAATAAGATGCAGACGATGACAATAATTTAAAGTGCTTGATAGTACCTGTTGATGGCACATGCGGTCCTCTACAGAGATCTGTAAATTCACCCTGAGAATACACCTTTAAAATCTCATCTTTATCTAAGTCGTTAATGATTTCAACTTTATAATCTTCCTCAATCTTATCAAAGAAGCTTAGAGCTTCATCTCTAGATTTTACTTCATGAATAATTTCAAGATTTTCATTTGAGATTTTAACCATCTCTGCTTCAATTTTTGCTAAATCTTCCTCTGTAAAAGGAGTTTCAACATCAAAATCATAATAAAATCTATTCTCTAAGTATGGACCAATAGTTACTTTAGTTTTAGGAAATAATCTTTTTACTGCCTGGGCCATTAAATGAGCAGTACTGTGCAAAAGAACACTGTGACCATCTTTACTTTTTGCATCCATAAATTGTAGGTCACAGTCATTTATCAAGCTGGTAGATAAATCAGAAAGCACGCCATTAATTTTACAAATGATGGATTTCTTCGAAATTTTGCTATCAAGATGTAGAATTTCTAAAGGAGTTATCCCACTTTGAAATGTAATTTTCTTATAACCAATTATATTTATATCAATATTGTTCATCACTGATTGTTATCTATTAATAAAATTGTAACCGCAAAAAGACTTAAAATACCAACCATGCCTTTTCTATGATTTAAAATTTCTTGCCTATTTTTATTTTCCTGATTTACAAATTTGCTGCTTTTTTTTGAATCATCAAAAAATTTTGCATAAAATTTATCAAACCAATGCAGTCCATCTTTGCAATCAAAGTCTTCTTTATCACAAAATATTAAAAAAATAGATTCATTGACACCATTTATTGGATTGATAGACTTTGTTCCAATTTTCATATTTTCGAATTCGCTCTGAAGAATTTCAAGCTCACTAATATCTCTTTTATCAAAGTCAAAATTTATTATTTCATTTTTTAAAAAATTAAATTCGGACTGTGAGAATAAGCTAATAGTATAAGATCTATTCGCTATAGGTAAAGAAATTTTCGCAGGAAAAGTCCTCGCTAATGGCTGTAATGAAGACTCCCAAATATAAATATTATGAATATTTGCATTTGAATAAACAGTTAAAATTGATTCACTATCAGAATTATTATTAATCATTGCTTGAAAATTGTCACTTGAACTATTGTCAATTCGCATATCTCCAAGATTTTGAGTAAAAATAATACTAATAAAGAAATAAATTGAAATAAAAAGCTTTAAAAACCTCATTTGACAAATTTAACATAGCTTGTTAGAAAAAGATATGTTTTTATCATCTGAAAGAAATGACTTCTTGCTCATATGCAAAAC
>JAYPYG010000001.1:0-72617 GCA_038280095.1 Fidelibacterota bacterium
CTTCTCCTTTCTCCCCTTTAGGACCCATTGTTCCCGTGGGGCCACGAGTTCCTGTTGCACCTACTTCTCCTTTCTCCCCTTTAGGACCCATTGTTCCTGTAGGACCCATTATTCCTGTAGGACCCATTGTTCCCGTGGGGCCACGAGTTCCTGTTGGGCCACGAGTTCCTGTTGGGCCCATTGTTCCTGTAGGGCCAGTTCCTGTAGGACCAGTTTCCCCTCCACATCCCCTTCCGATTACAAGTGCAGATGTCGCGCTGGTTCCCCAGCTTTCGACTTGATTTGCTGCATGCTCATCCCCATAACTGGAAAAAGGGTTGCCATCTTCATCTTCCACTCTAACTGGGTTACCAACTAAGAAGTAGGCAGAATACTGAACGCATGGAGCATCCTCATCGTCTCCAATCTTTGCGTCAAAATAAACTCGCTGAAATCTTACTGGGCATCCTCTTCGCGCATCTCCAGGCCACGAATATTCTGCTCCATCTTGTGTATTGTATAAATCGTCACTATTTATGATAAGGAGTTTTTCTCCCGCTGGCTCGAGGGAGCCATCTGAAGCCTGATATCTCTCGACTTGAACTCCATAAGAAGCAAGAGGTAGAGAGCGGGAATCTGCTACCGCTTTAGACCTTACTAAATGATAATGAGGAGAGAGGATTCTCTCTTCTACAGAACCTTTTTCCTCACCAAATAACTCAAATGATGCATTTTGGGACATACCTAATACGTATATTACACATATACGCCATCATATTCTAGTATTAACTTTTTTTGATTATATTTAAGAGAATGCGAGCTTCTTTAGCTGGGATGTCTGAAAAGTCGTTCCAGTTCTTGGCGCTGTCATTTCTGTACGCTTCTGAAGCCCAAAGTTTTCTAAGGTAGTCTTTGAATCCAGCAAACCCGTCAATTCCTTTTTGTGCGCACAGCTTTTCTAAAGTTGCCGCAGGGGTTTTGTCTTTAATAGATGTGTTGTCACTTGATTCTAGTTGTGACTTTGGGGCTAAGCCAGATTTATCTACTTCATCATCACCAACAATATGAATATTGAGAAAGTTTCTTACGCACCGAACAAATGCTCGGTTGCACGCAATAGTTTCAAGGAACTTCGTGGCAAAACTACTGGTGTTTTGTGTTGTTGCATTTGCACCATCTTCAAAACATACACCTTCTGGAGTTTCGTAATTGGGGATAAATTTAATACCACATAAGACTGCAACATGTTCATCATCGCACGTTTGAAATCTGTATGAAACGTCTGAAATTCCCCTAAGCTTAGCAAGCTCTTTGATTCCGCTGAGTTTAATTAAGAGTTGATTATCTTCAAGACCATCAATTGATTTTGGTACATCCTTTTTTCTTGAAATAAACCAGTCTTTGTTGGGAAAAAGATGCTCCTCCTTAATCATTGCGCGCCAATTTACTGAACCATCGTCATTAAAGTGGTATTGGATGTTTTTTAGTAATCCGTTTTCGTCTCTCTCGTATGCTTTTGGGCCTTTGGAATTGTCTATGTCTGCCATGTTATTATTGGTTGTAGATTTTAAAATGTTCTATTTCTGAGTAAAAGTCTTTGGATTGAATGACCTGAAAATCTTTTTCGTCTTGGCTGCGTATATGTAGTTTCTCGAAATACGCCGCTTTGCTGGGGTACGCCTTATCTTTGTGAAAAATGATTTTTGAGCTTTTATAGCGTGAAGTATAACACATCTTTTTATTGAAGTCAATCCCTAAATCTTCTTTCGATTTAGATTCTTCGAGGTGGACAATGTCGTCTATGTACTTCAATCTATAACCGAACAGTTGGGGTTTTGCAGTTGTAAAAAGGTGGAGTTTCAAGCCTTTGATTTTAACCCTATCAATAAAGCTTTCTGGGATGTCGTCTGAGAGTTCTATGTTTATTTGCTTTAAATTTGGATGAGATAAAACTTTATCTGAGACCTCTTCCGACACTACTAGGCTTGATGGGGAGATGTCGAGCAGCTCGATTATGGCTTTTTCGTCATGGTGCCAGTCTGCCCTGATGTTTATTCCAGCGTTTTTAAATCTTGAGTAGTTGGCGCCTGTGGCTGGCACGATTTCGACAGTTTTGTTGTTGAATTGAGAGCCTCTATAAAAAACATCTCTATTCATTATTGGGTCTTGGATGTTTAGTTGGTTGAGAATGTTGTGAATGATGCTTTCTTCAAAAATTTGATTTAATCCTTCTGGGCTCCATATCTCATGGTTTTGGGACGAAATCCAGGGTGGAGACTTGTCTCTTAATAATAGGCTTTTTATTCCAAATGATTTTGCAACTTCCACTGTATAGGGCATTGTTGAAACAACTAATTCGGACTGAGAGATAAGTGAGTGGATTTGGGGGAGGTTGATGTTTAAAATGTGATGTGCCCCTCTTAATAGAGTGTCGTTGCCTATTTGGGGTTGTGTTAGCAAGATGTTATTTTTGCTTAAAATTGGCGAAAGGGTCGCGATTAGGTCTTGCGAGTATTTGTATTGGGACTTCGAGTTGTTTTCAAAAAATACAATTCTATTCGATGGTTTCGGGAAGTAGGTTGTGTGAACGATTGGGGGATTTGATTTGACTCCGCACGCTAACGCTGCTTTTTGTATTGGTGTCATTCGTAAATATCTAGTCCTATTATGTCTGAATTGTTTGTTGCGTGGGTGTTGTCTTGCTTAGAAAAAGGTCGAAGGAGGTAAAATGTTTCGAAGTATTTTTCTTCCATTTCTCTTTGGTTTAATACGCCATTAAAATATGGCATTAGCTTATCTACCCAAGGATTTAAGCCAACTATTTGAAAATGCTCTTGAGGGACGATTAGGTGGAGGGCGTGCTTTGGGTATGTTTTCTTTATGGATTCAACTACCGACAAGGCAGATAATATATCTATTTGTTCTCCGTAGGCGGCAACGCCAACTCTTTCTTTAAGTGTTTTGTTTAAAAGCTCGTCTTGAAATCTTTCTGCTGCGGATGATTGGTTTATTTGGTTTGTCGCAACGATTTGAAATCTGCGAAGAATTTCCTCTCGCCTTACAGAACCAGACTGAAGTTCTCTGAGCCAGTATTTAATTGTTGGGTCGCTTTCTTGAGTGTGCTCTCCGAGGATGTTTGTTAGAACGTCTTTTAGCCAAGATTTGTTGTCTTCGGTCTTTTTGGGGACGTAACTGGGATTTAGTTGTAGCTTTGTTGAGATTTTCTCAACATTAATTGGTGGCATTTCATCTATGATTTTCTCAAGCTTTTTGCCAACCACACTCACTGAGTAATTATCTAAGACGAACTCTCTTGCTTTTACTCCCATGTTTCTGCGTTGCACATCGCCCATGTTAAAGACTTTTTTTAACCCTGACGCAATAGATTGAATGTGGGTATTAGCTTTAATGAATTGAGTTCTTTCTTCCCTGTACTCGCTCCAATTTAATTTAATGCTATGAGCCTCAGGTTTAGTCATATCTGTCCCGCAGCTATAATCAGTAACAAGAGTTATAAGTTCTGCGAGTTTGGCTTCTTGAATTGGGATTTCTTGACCACCTGAATTGAAAGGGTGGCAGTACACATCCATGATGTTGTAAATTTCGTTCAACTGTTTCTCTGATGGGCCAGCATGAATAGTCATTGTTTTTAACGAACCTTTTGTTCCGCAAAAATGACAGTCTTTTGATTGCCCTGTAAATGGGCGGATTTCATACTTTTTACAGTTTGCGCAATAATAAGTCGTTAGAACGTCGTCGGGGTCAATTCCTTTTTCTTGAATCAACCTTGGAATGTCCCATCCTTCGTGCCAGCCAGTGTGCAGTAAAAGCTTTGCATTTGCTTTGGTGTTTTTTTGCTTGAAAATAGCAAATCCATCAAGTAAATTTGGCACGGATTTTCTGAGCTGGTTTTTAAACACAAAGCCTGTTACGAAGTTGTTAGGCTTTAAGTCTGCATTTTTCCTCAATTCCGCGCGGCGTTCATCAGGTAATCTGTGAAAGTTTTTTGTGTCAATTGCTCCGTGCAAGCATCCTGCTTGCTCAAATCCTTCTTTTTGCAATGCGTCTGAGGCGAAACTAGCCCAAGTGTAGTAGTGTTTTATCTTCTTACTGAGATTAATTGTGTCTGGCAGTAATGGAAGGCTGTCTAGCGTCGTCCAAATCATGCAGTTCATTTGGTTCCACCACGGTTTACCGATGATTTTATTGAATGCCCAGATGTCCTCGGCTCCGATGTAAATGTCGGGCTTTTCTTGCTCTATGACCTCGTCAATTTTAAGGAGGCCATAAGACATTTCTTTTGACTTTATTTGGTCCTTATTGTTTTCGATGATTACGTCTTGCTCATCTGGGCCAGAACCTATAGCTCGCCAAGGAAGTGTCTGAAGCTCTGAGTCGCTCCAGGACATGGTGTTCGCAAATTCAATTATTTCATATTTACCCGTAGAAGCTAAGTGGGCCAAAATGTTTTTAGCATTTTTGGCGAACCCTGTCAGCTTCCTTGAGTAACTGCTATGAAATAGGATTTTTTTCTTAGAAAGGGGCATCTTCCGATTCGGACTCGGCTTTCTGCTTTTCCCAGCTTTGCTTTAGGCGTTTTTGAGTTTCTTTATCTCGATGTTCTAGTGCCTCAAGGATTATTTTTTTAAGGTAAGTGCAAATAACCTCTGCCTCACCCTGCTCAATCCCAACTCTAAAATTGTTTGTGCCATTGCGAGTTAATCCAAACGAAAACCCAGGAATCTCAATCCACTTGTCCTCAAATTTGCCAGTCTTCTCGTTTTTGAGAGACTTTTTTGATTTGCGAGCGTATGGTCCAACTTTGATTGTAGTCTTATCTGAGTCAAAGCTATGAAAACTGTCCCACTCTGTTCCATTTTCAAGCGCTCGAATAATTTCACCACATTCAAAAAGACTAAACTTAACAGTTATGTTTTTTTCTGGGTCGTCTTGATTTTCTTTGAAAGAGCCGCTTCGGGTTTTTTTATCCCAAGACGCTTGTTTTATGGCATCTACGTAAAGGCGGGCCTCTTTAGTTTTTTTGTCTTGACCACGCTTGAAAGCAAAGGCGATTCCTGTGTTGTTTGGGTTGGGTTTGTAAAGTTGAACACTCATGCATATTATACTGATTTGATGAGAATAAATCAATTTTTTGTGTATAATAACTTACACGAGGCATGAATCTAATCCAAATAAAACAAATCGACGGTCTACAGTCAGCTCTTGATGCTCTAGCTGCGTCTGTGAATAATCTAGACACAACAGTAACTAGCACGCTTGGCGAGCATTACGACTTAATAAGCGACAATAAGGTGGAGGTTGATAAGCTTGTTTTAGAAAAAAATGTTTTGGCAGACCAAGGGATTTCTGGAATCTCTTTTGTGAATGGGCTTGGGTATCCTGGCGTCGAGGGGCTCAAGACGAAACAAATAGACGCCTTCTCTTTTAATAGGAGGGATGTTGATGGTATAGCTGGCCTAATTTACGATAGATACGCCAATAAGGAATCAACTTATCCTTGGGGTAGGGTAGATGTCGTTAAGAAAAAGACATTTGATGCTGTTGGAGATATCGTTCATAATATTTTAAATGATTCGGGACTTATTGAGAGAGACATTCCTTTTAGATTGCCTGTTAGGATATTCAAAGAAGATGAGGGGTGGACTTGGGGGAATACTCAGGCATCTATTTTATTGGACGGTAAGACAGAGACTAATACGACATATTCAGATGAACTTGAGAACTTTCATGAATCTACAGAGACTAAGTTTTTTAGCAAGGATGACGTTTTTTCTTTCCCAAAGAAAAAAGACTATGGTTTTTTTGGAGAGGTGAAAAGCTATAGGGATTTGTTCTCTGAAGATTTTGTTAATGCGGCGACTATTCCTGTGGATGAAGATGTTGGGATTTTAGAGTTAAACTCTGGGGAGGCGCTGGAGCCTGCTGTTGATTGTGCGATAACTGGGCTTTTTTATGAATTTCAAAAAGCGGGTTTACGAGAAAAGTCTGATTATGGGACTGACGTTGTAAACGCTGAGCATAGCTTCTGGCGTCAGAGGAGCGAATTTGTCCAGAGTGTTGAGGCTGAGTATGGCGAAATTTATGATTATGTCAGTGTTCATCGTAGAAAGCCATTAATAAGGAGTATTAGCCTGAGCGGTAATGATGTTTATTATGATTGGGAGCTTTTTCATACTCAGGGCATTATGAAGGTTTTTGATGGAGTTGTTGTAACTCATGATAGTTACGATGATTGGTTAAGTGTCGACACGAACCAAGAGCCGACATATACTAAAATTGACACTTCAGTAACCCAGGAAGAAATTCTCCAAGATTGTAGGGAGCTTTTAGGAATTGATAATGAAACAGATTCGCTTTACTACGCAGAAGAGACCACTAGAGTATTTGCTGGGGTTTACAGTTGGTCAACATCGTTTAAAAAATATTCAGACGATAGCGACGCGGATTACGAAGATGTTTACGCTGAATTTCGCGATGCTGCAATTTCTGGGTTTGCTGGATTGACTATAGGACTCCCAAAACCTCTCGAGGGTAGAGAAATTCACATTTTATCAAAAGACAATAGGTTGAAAACGAGGTTTTTTTCTTACGGGGGGACTATAGAGGGAAGGCCATTTTTAACCACTCAAGGCGAGGGTGATTTGCATTTTTACGCAAACGGAAGCGCTTGGTATGTTGTTGGGGATTATTCCGCGAGCGAGTTCGAGCAGTCTGGTAAATATTATAATGCATTTCAGTCTTATAGTTCATACCCGCCATTTTATGAGATTGTAAACTCTATTAATTATGAAGATGGATTTACTCTAACAGCGGGGCATCAATTATTAGGCGTAAGAACTGATGAGTTGAAAGATGAATCACAAATAACCATTACTCTTCCTGAGCCTTATAAAGGTAAGGAGTTCATCATTAAAGATGAGGGTATTCGAGCTGGGGATAAGAATATAGTTATCAATGGTGGTGGTGAGAGTATTGAGGGTCGAGATGAAATATCAATTGATGAAGATGGTGGCCATGTTCACTTGTACGCTGATGGGAAAAATTGGTTTACTTTGAGTCAGAATGGAATCGATTACTCAGGCTCATCTTTGGCCTTGGGTTCAACCGCCTCTCCAGCGGAGTCTAACGATAAAACAATCGTGAGATATGAGGAGATTAATTCGTCAAACTATAGTGGGCCTGACCATAGGATTGAGGAGTTCTCTTCTATCGTGGGCGTTAAGTATAGTGGGATTGTTGGTGATATTTCCTTGGTTTTACCAAGGCCATTTGCCTCAAAAGTAATTAGGGTTCGTGATGAGATTGTTCCGAACCCTGCGGGGGCGACGGGGCACTCTTTGATATTGAAAAATGTTAATGGAGAAACCATTGTCAGTGAAGATATTGGTTTTGGGCGCGATTATACGCTCGTCTCCGATGGGGAGACTTGGAAATTGGTTTCGTTGACCACTAATAGAGACCCAAATAGTTAAATGGTCACTTTAATATGCTTATTCTCAAACGTCTTTTGGCGAGTTGGGTCTAAAGGGTCTTTTATCCCACCTCGAAGCTTGGCATAATCCGCAAACTTCTTTTGGCGCAACGGGTCTATTCCGCCGTTTTCTGCCGCACGCTTTTCGCTCATTTCTTGAGAGCGGTCCATCAAGTCCCCATAGGTGCCCTTTTGAGCCCCAGTTGAATTAATGAAGCCGTTCTTATCCCAAGGGTCGCACACTTTTGTAGCATTAACCTGTGGGGAAGTTAATACCCTTTTCCACTTAACTCCGAATTCGTCAACAAACTCGTGTTTGTCTGTCATTTTTTGAAGAACTTCGACGTACTCGTCGTACTCTGGGTGCTTGTAAATATAAAAAGGCATACAGATAATGTGTAATTAAAAGATTTTTTCTAGTATTTTTTGAGTTGTTTTTTTGTAAGAAAAAGTGGATTGTAGGTTTTGCCCCGCAATATTAAACTTACCAACTTTCTTTTCTGCATCTTCCATCGCTGTCATCATGCCAAGCTCTGAAAGTGAGTGAATGTGACCCTGGTTGTAATCCAACCCAGTCTTAAAAAAGATTCCATCGTCTGGCTTTATTTTGTATTCAGGCTCAACGAGGATGCTGTTTTCTGGGGTCGCCCAATCCTTGTGAGATGTATGGTTTTGCACACAGCTCCATTTTCCCAAACATGTGGCGTTGAAGGCTGGGAGATTCCATCCTTCTGCCCCGCTCAATCCTGTGAGGTCAATGTCGATGTTGTTAAGAAATTGATTTACATCTGAATTTTTAGGAAGAAACGGAAGGAAGTTGATGTTGAAATATTGTTTTCCTTCGAGAGCTTCGGCGAGTTCGGCGTTAAGCTTCTCTGTTGGCATAAATTTGTTTGTTATTGCGCAAGAGAGTAAATAACCTTTCCTGTTTCCGTATTTCTTAGCCCAGGCTTGAATGATTTCTTTTGTTCTTTTTCTTTTTTCGAACTTACCCATTAGCCCAAAGTGGACTACACCTTTTTCAGCGACTCTTTTTCTTGGTTTTAAGTCTGGGTCGAATCCGAGGGGAATGTAGCTACAGGATTTAATTCCTGCGTTTTTAAAACAATTTGCTGCGTGCGAGGAGCTGAACATAACTCCATCGTGCATTTTGAGGATTTTTACCTCTGTGAAAGTTGGTTTGTCTAACTCGTAAAATGAGTAAAGAAAGCTTTTATCAGAAAGCTTATCGAATGAGTCTTTTATGTGCCAGATTTTGAAGGTAGGCGTATCTCTGTTTAGCATTTTGTGGCGATGCTTAAAGCACGCCCCTAGCCAGGCTCTAAAGTCTTCGCTTAATTCATTGAATACCGTGATGTCGATATTGTCTTGAACTGGGAATAGTGCAACTTCAAGGTCGAGCTGGAACATCTCCCTTAGTATGTTAAGGGAGACGTTTCCTAGGCTCGTTGAGTTGATTGGGGCTTTTACTAGAAGCTTGTCCATTAGAATGGTGGCTCTTCGTCGTCTTCGTCGTCGTGGTCGTAATTACTTGACGCTGGTGCAGAGGATTGACTTGCGGAACCTGATGATTGGCTTGTGTCATCATTTTTTCCTGGGAAAAACTTAACACCCTGTGCATTGATGTAATGCTTCTGACGCTTATTTCCTTCTTCGTCTTCCCAGCGGTTGAGTTGAAGGCGGCCTTCAACAAGAACTTTGCGACCTTTTTCAAGGTACTTGGCGCAGGCGTCCGCTGTCTTTTCCCATGTTTGCACGTCCACAAAAAGTGGATTCTTATCATCCTTGTCCAGATTTACTGCCAAGGTAAAGGTGGCAATACTCTTGCCTCCTGACGTTGTTCTCACTTCGGGGTCGGCTGTGAGATTACCGATACCAATGAATTTATTTAACATGTTTTACTTTATTCCTTAGTTTGATTAGAGTTTTGTTGTGAATATCGATGCAAGCCTGTTTACTTAACCCCATTTCTTCGCTGATTTCCCTCCAAGGCATTAGCTTGTTGCCTTTGCCTTGAATGTATCTCATGCGTAAGATTTTGATAGCTCTTTTATCTGGGAGCTTTGAAATGATTTTTGTGACATATGAAAATGCGTCCTTCCTTGAAATGCTGTTTATTGGGCCATCGTCTTTGAGGTGACTTAAGTCAAAATCGAATTGAAGGTTGGAAGATGGAAGTATTGCCCGACCTTTTGTTTTGTTGTACGCCCTTAAGCAAAGCCATTTAGTTTTGTTCGCTAAATGTGTGCTAAATTTGGTGCCCCTTAATTCGTCGAATGTCATTATTGCATCGTAGATGCAGTAGTCTTTTTCTTCAAGAATTTCAGGTTTATTGCAAAGTGCATTGCTTTGGGGTACAAGTTTTGACACCATATCGACAAATATACCGCTGTGTCTATCAATTAGCTCCCGAAGCTCTAATGTGCATTTCTTGGGCTGTTGCTTTACCGCGAGAATCAACTCGATATCTGACTTATTCTTCAACATGAAGCTTTTTTAGGGTTGCTCTAACGTCTGGACTTAGTTTTTTCTCAAGAAGTTTCTCAAATTCAACCTGCGTCGAATCTTCTGGCCGTGAAACAGACTCCCACTGTAGTTGTATGTCCGCCAGATTCTTTACTATTGGGTCGTGTTCAGCCTCTGTGTCGTTTGCTGGCCCTAAATTTTCTTGAGAGATATGAACGACCTTACCACCGTTTTCATGAACAAAACGAACCTCGTTTTCAAATCTTACATCTGAGATAAAGAGAGGAAGGTTCATTTTTTGACCCAGCTTAAAGCTCATCTCAAGCCTTTTTACCCAACAGTCTTCATCGATTCCCCGCATCATCATTCCGTAAGAAACAAGTAGTGGTCTGATGATTTTCTTTTCCTCGGATTCTTGGGTATAAGCACTAATTCCTGCCTTAGTAACCAAGAGTTTGTGTAAGTCTTGTTTTACTGCGTCAGCAAAAGCTGACCGCATCACACCCTTTTCTGTCGCCTTCTTCATTACTAGGTTAGAAACTGCAACAAAAGTATCTTTTCCGCTTCGAGCGACACCTGAGATGCCGACGATTGGAGGAAGTTTTATTTCTGAAGTTTTCATTTATTTATTTGAATCTATAATTTGTTTAAGAGACCTTGCTGAGTCGTGAAACCCTGCATTAGCTAAAATTTCCGTAGAAGCAACTCTTTCCCTATACTGCTCCAGTTCATGGTCTTCCATTAAGTCTGAATAGCAAATAGTGTCAATGACTGGGGTGATTTGCATATTCTCACCCTTTACTGCCATAACTTTTTCAAACGCCGAAGTGGCTGCGGCCTCTGGGGAAATCCCTTCGCTCATTACAACCCAGTCAGCACAGGTGATTATATAAAGTTTCTTCTTCATTAAATTTTCGAGCAGTATCTTAACCCATCTAAAAGGAGATGTCAAGCCTTTCTTTTATTTTTACTGACCTATTGCTTGCAATAGGTCTGTTTTTGTTTTCTTTAGTAGAACCCTAGTGGTAGTACCTTATAGGTTCTTAAGTTCCTTTTAGGGTACTTAAAGGACTGGAAGTCGCACGCACACGCGTACGGTATTTTTTATTTGACTTTTGTGATAAAATCCTTCATTATTAAAAGCTAATGACGAAAATTTCAATAATCACTTCCATGAAAACTGGAAGCGAACAACTAAAAAACCTCTGGGAGAATATTCAAGCTCAGTCTGCTTTCGATTATTGTGAGTGGATAATTATCGATGCAGATTCCAAGGATGAGGATGCAAAAACCTTCGGAAGAGGGCTTCATGGAGATTTTTGGCCAAATGTTAGGTTTTTTGAATTGGATAGCGACCCAGGACTTTATAGTGTATGGAATCAGGCGATTGAAAAATCAAAATCTCCATACATTACAAACATGAACATGGATGACAGGCGCGCACCTTGGGCTCTTGAGGAATTGGCTTTTTATCTAGACCAAAATAAGAGCGTTGACATAGTCTACGGAGAGTGCCTTGAAACAAACAAGCCCAATGAATCTTTTTTAAAAAATTCCGCAACAACAAAATTCCCTTGCTTACCAGCCACGCTAGAAAATATGCTAAAAGCAAACTCACCACACGCAGCCCCAATGTGGCGTAAGTCCCTGCATGAGAAGTATGGGCTTTTTGACGAGGAGTATAAAATTTGCGGCGATTACGAAATGTGGATGAGGGCATTGAGAAAAGGAGCTAAATTCAAAGCAATCAATTCAGAATCATGTCTTTACTATAGGAATCCAGACGGATTAAGCACCAAAAAAAACAACATCCCTTTAGCCCGACAAGAAATCAACAAAATCAAAAACAAGGGCTTAGCAAATAAACCAAGGACTATATTTAAATGAAAGCGTCTGTAGTTAGTTTCTCGAAAAAAGGCAGAGCTTTCAACGCTCCAGTTTCCTACGTCTACGCAAATATCGAAAGAAAGACGTATCACAAGACAAAAAAACCATCTTTCATATTCCCTATATACAGCGACAAAGGCCCAATATCTGGAGAAGACTTCTTAAACAAGTTCAAGGAGGATGAAAAAAAAATAAAACACGAGTTAAAAATCATAACTCCTTACAAAAAAGAAGGCTCAACAGACGACTGTAAAGAGGTCAATTGGAGGCTACATGAAAACAACAGCGTGTACACAGATTACGACTTTGGCTTCCCTTATATCAGCGCTATAGCAACACCATTAATGTTCTCCTTGTATTTTTGCAAAGACAACAACATAAACACAATCATAATAGAAGGATTAAATTACCAAGCCTTAAGTGAAGAGAATAAATCTATATTATTAAGGTTCCTTCACTACGGAGACAAGAACAAAATTTCTTTTATTGGAGTGAAATCTAAATCAACAAGAATTCCACTAATATTAAATCTAAACAAGGTAGACGTGGAGACAGTGATAAGCAAGTGCATTTAATAACAACATTTCCAATAAAAAATCACCCCAGAATAGAGGAGTACGGAACTTGCCTCCGCTTAAATCTATTCAACCCTTACATAAAAAAAATAACAATAGTTACAGATGTTTTTAATGTGCCACACAACCTCGGCCTTACAAATCTTATAAGGGATTTCTCAATAAACTTTTATGGCCCAACAAACAAAGATGTCGAAAAAAATGAAATCACAATCCTAAAACATTGGCCAAAGTACAACGACATCTTCAAGATTGCAAACATGTCAACGCAAGACTACACGATAATAACAAATGGAGACATCTTTCTAGATGAAAGCGTCCGAAAACTAAAAAGAATAAAATGGAATTCTAGCAAAAAATTTCTATGCATCACAAGAAGAGAGGTATCCTTAAGCCATGACCCTGTAGAAAATCACCTCTCATTACATTCATTGAGAGATAGAGTTAAAGAGCATGCTCCTGATGGCATGTGCGACTTCAATTCCATCCTCGAAATGCATCCCAATAAATTTAGAGGCAGTGCTGACGCATGGGCCTTTAAGGGAAAAATTTCGGAATTCGGCGAAGATGTTGAGCTTGGCACCTCTTTTTGTGACCACGCAATAGCATCCTTAGCAAAAGAGTCGGGTTATGAAATATACAACCCATGTCTAGATATCTCTATAAACCACCTACACAAAGCAATAGAAGGTAGACACAAAAAAGCTCGCGAAGAAAAAAAATACAGGAAAGGTATTAAAATACCAAACCTCACACCAATAACAAGAATAAAAGACATTAATTAATAATCATGAAAAAAGTTTCAATGCTAACCGTTAGCTACGATAAAGACCTAGAGTGGCTCAAATACCAAAAACAATCATTTGATAAATTCTGCTCAGGATACCACTCATACACAGTGGTTTCTTACCCAGAAGACAATGAGAGATTACAAAAATGGCTGAACAACGAAGGAATCAGTTCATTTACCTCCAATCATTCTAAAAACATAAAGAAGGGGTACATGAAACAGCAAATCATAAAACTTCACGCAGATGAGTTTTGTGGAGATGCGGATTATATCATGCACGTAGACAGTGATTGTGTTTTTCACACAAAAAACAAACCGTCAGATTATTTCATTGAGGGAAAACCAGTAATGCTAATGACCTCATACGAAGGCCCAACGCTCAAGAATGACCAAGCTTACTGTTGGAAAAAAATCACAGAAGACGCCCTAGGAGAAAATGTTGAATACGAGTTCATGAGAAGAATTCCACTCATTTACCCAATTGGACTATACAAAGAGTTGAGAGATTTTATTATCAGCGTTCACGGCAAAACCATAACAGAGTATGTAGAAAACGGAGGCGCGCTTTCTGAATTCAACCTTCTTGGAGCGTATTGCTGGAGATATCACAGGGACAAATTTTACTGGATTAACACAGACATCTCCGCTCCCCCCAAAGAAGTGCTTAGGCAGTTTTGGAGCTACGGAGGGGTAAGCAAAAATGAAAAAGAAATCGACAAACTACTCTACAATAAAACCAACTAAAAACAATGAGAGGTATATATATAAAAGAAAGCTCCTTCTCAATGGGTAGGCTTGGAGACAAGCTGAATGTAATATTGTCTCTCATAATAATGGCTTGCGAAACAAAATCAGTTTCACATATAATACAAGAAGAGGACAATCAAAATAAAGACCTTAGACTAGCATTATCCCTTTTAGATTTAAAAAAATCCAAATACTTAAAACTAACAAGCGAGTACCCAGACCCCGTCACAAGGTTAGACTTTGCTGAAAAAAAATTTAGGCTACACAAACCACATTACACAAATACACATCTGCTAGCAAAATCAGGAGGCGGAGTTAAGAAGTTTCTATTAGAGTATATCGAGAGCAATCTCAACAAAAGAGCCTCGGTAAACTTAGAAATAAAGGACACGCCAAGGATTGACTTGAGAGACTTAAACAAAGCTCACCACGATGGTAAAATAAACCCCACAACAATTAAGTCATCTATCGAGGACTTTAGGAAAGCGTTTGGGGAAACGACTTTAAATAAAAACTTGGCAGCAATCCATATTAGAAGGCAGGACTCCTTCAGGACAGAGATAACTAACGGGTTTGACTCAAATTACTACACTAAACTAATCGACCATATATCCAAACAAAACAACGAGTTAAGAATCAAAATTTTCTCCCAAAAAGAGAATTCTGAAGATTTAAAAAAAATAAATCTCCCAGCAAACGCAACCATGTCATTAGCAAATTCAAACGACAGCAATAAAGCTGCACTAGACTTCAAAGAGATGTGTTCTGCCGAATTTTTATTCCCAGCGAAATCATACTTTTCGATAATGGCTTCCGTAATAAATAGAAACAAAATCTTCCACGACAAGGCTAAGGTTGGGCAACCGCACATAGCGAACGACAGAAGCCATGAATTTTCCTATGGAAATATTCGACAAGGATTCTATAATATAAGCGACATTATAATTCAGTAAGACCAATGATTTCTCACAAACATAAATGCATATTCGTTCACATTCCGAGGACAGCTGGCTCATCAATAGAGAGCATGATTTGTGGAAAAGATTGGTGGTCCATTGATTTAAAAACAAAACACATAACGGCAAGCACAAGCAAGGAAATATACTCAGAATACTGGGACGATTATTTCAAGTTTGCGTTTGTAAGAAACCCGTGGTCAAGGGCAGCTTCACTTTCGCTCTGGCCAAACCATTATGGAAGCTCAATCAAAGACGGCAAAATAGATTTGCGCGAATACGCAAAAAAACACCACCCCTTAAGCATAGATTATCGCTCAATAGAAAAAAATAAACAGATTAAAGTAAAATTTCCCAAAGGAGGCGTATACTTAAACACCCTAGGTGAAGACCTAGATTTTATAGGCAAATTTGAAAACCTCGAATCAGACATAAGCTACATTAAGGAAAAACTAAAAATAAAAACCAAAATGCCCCATGTGCAAAAAGGGAGTTTTAACACAAAAGATTACAGAAAACTCTTCTCGGACGACTCTAAAAGAATAATACAGGAATGTCACGAACTGGATATACAGAAGTTTGGCTACGAATTCTAAAAACTTTATGAAAATATCAAAAATAGCAAAAATGAAAGGAGGGTGGTTTATAGGAGACTTTGAGCCAACAGCCTTCCATTCAAAAGACTTTGAAGTGAGTTATAAAGTTCATAAAAAGGGGGAGAAATGGGATACGCATACGCACAAAATCGCCACGGAAATAAACCTATTGATAGAGGGCAGGATGGAGAATTGCGGGGTGCCCATCAAGTCTGGCGATATATTTATTGTTTACCCGAATGAAAAAATGGAGCCAATATTTCATGAGGACTGTAAAATAATTTGCGTAAAAACACCAAGTGTAAAAGGTGACAAACATATCATACCATGAACATACTAATACCAATGGCTGGACTTGGTTCCAGATTCAAAAGAGCGGGCTTTCTCAAAGAAAAGCCCTTGATAGAATTCAACGGAAAAACACTAATAGAGCACTCCGTGGAAACACTGGGCATAGACGGTAGAATTATATTCGTCACAAGAAAGTACGAAGACAGGGAAGCGAACAAAGAGCTTTCCTCGGTCCTAAGTAAGATAAAAAAGAATCACATAGAAATAGTTGCCCAAAAACCAACAAGCGGAGCAGCAGAGACAGCTTTGCTTGCCAAAAAGTACATAAACAACAACGAGCCACTTATAATCTCCAACTGCGACCAGTTAATGGATTGGAATCACGAGCTTTTCATAAATGAGGTTATGGATGCAAACGTAGACGGAGCCGTAGTTACTCACACATCAACAGACCCAAAACATTCTTACGCCAAAACTGTTAAATCGCGCAATTCAAATAAAATAGCCAAAATAGTAGAAAAAGAGCTCGTATCCGACATGGCCCTAACTGGAATCCACTTCTGGAAGAGCGGGGCGGATTTTGTTGAATCCGCACAAGACCTTGTCATGAATTACGAAAACTTAAGAAGGAAAGAGTGCTTTATTTCAGAGACGTACAACATATTAATAAATAAAGGTAAAAATATAATCGCCCACCACGTCCCCGAAAACTCATACACGTCACTTGGAACGCCCAAAGACCTAAAAACATGCCTCGGTAAAATAAAAGAATTCAAGTCAAAAAAACCAAAAACCATATTCTGTGATATAGACGGGACAATCCTTTCTCACGCCCATTGTTTTAGCGAGCTAAAAGATGGAAAACAAATCCCGCTAAATAAAACCCTAGACAAGTTTGACGAATGGGATTCATTGGGTCACAAAATAATACTGTGCACAGCAAGAAAAGAGTCAGCTAGGGCCACGACCGAAAAACACCTAACATCACTCGGTTTTTGTTGGGACGAGCTTATTATGGGGGTAACAAGCGGAGACAGAGTGCTAATCAATGACAAACTTAAACCGAGCGACAAAGATAGAGCTATAGCCATAAACTCAATAACAAACAAAGGTTTTTCGCAAGAAGAATTAAAAAAAGCAGGGTTATGAAATTAATATCCCACAGGGGGAACGTGTACGGTAGAGAGCCTAACGAAGAGAACACAATCAAACACATAACCCGCGCATTGAGTCTCGGCTACGATGTAGAAATCGACTTGTGGTCAATCTGTAACAAAATATACCTTGGGCACGATAGTCCCGACTACGAAGTAAGCATAAACTTCTTAATGGAGAATAAGGGCAAACTATGGTGTCACGCTAAAAACATTGAAGCATTATGCGCACTAAACTCTAAAAAACTAAACACATTTTTTCACGATAAGGACGATGCAACAATAACAACAAAAGGGTTCCTATGGCTCAGCCCGTGGGTAGAATATATCCCCAAAAACTCCATTATCGTGTCAGATGAAATCAAAAACATAAAAAACAAGGCGGGGTTCAAAACCCTATACGGAGCCTGCTTAAATAATTTACATGGATAACGCAGCAATAATAGTCGTAGGTCAAATAAGAAACAAGTCCCCAAATCAAAAAAAACTTTTTTCAAAAAACCTAGAAATCTTCAATAGAGAGAACGTATTCTTTTCAACATACGAAGAGGACGCTCAAAAACTTAAAGGGTGGAAAGCGAATATACTCACAATAAAAAGAAGCGAACTTCTCAACACAGACTCGCCTGGACTAAAATGGATATTTCCAAAAGACTTCAAACATACTTTAGCAGAAGGTAGAGTTATTCAGCATGTTCACTTAAGAAATTGCATAGAGAGGTTTTGTGATAAAATCTCTAAATACGACTACGTATTAAAGACCAGGGTGGATGTGAATTCCAATATACAACAATGTATTCAGTCTATCCAAAAGAACCCCAATAAATTCTCAATGGCGTCAGATTTAAGCTACGGCTGCGGAATAAACTTGTTCATGAAAATGTTTCACGACAATAACTTTTTAAACTTTGTTAAAAAATTAATTAATAATGACAAAAGCTACGTTTCACTAAACCATAAAAATCTCCTAGGCTCAATTAACTCAAACCCAAACTGCTTTAAATGGTGGTGGATAAGATACCCAAACTCAATAAAAACAGTATCCAAGGATTCCGTTTTGAGTCTTTGTAAAAAAAACATAAATAACAACGCCGACATCCAGACATATGAAATAAAAAAAGATTGGGCAGAAAAGACAATAGACAACAAGAACTTTTCAAATCATTTTTGTTCGGAAAAATATCTAGCCCTATACGCCTTATTGTTTTCTGAAATCAACCAGCTCCAATCTCCAGCAATACCCACAATTGTCAGATAAATATAAACAAAAAGACAATGAAAAAATTAGCTGTAATAATATTTGGGTGCCTAGGAAGGTCTTTACATATAACCCACAAGAATCATAAGGAAAGAATACTAAACAAAATAAATCTAGACCATGATTTGATTTACGTAAATAACCATACACAAGAAATAGATGGGGTAAAATCATCTCCCAGATTCAGAGAGATAGCAAAGCCTAACCTACTTATAGAACTCAACCAAGAGTATATTGACTCAAAAATATTAAAAACCCACCCACATTACAAAGACTATTTCAAAGACAATTATATTAATATTCACAAAAAAAACCCACTAAGGAATAGCTACATAGAGACCATAGTATCAAAAACCCTAAACTCACCCTTTCTCACAGAGCATACACACGCGTTAGTGTTTTGCGCTGATTTTTGGTTAGAAAAATACTTTGACGAGTCCTGGTTAGATAAAAATGGCGTTGTGACGGGAGACCAAAACCCAGGGGGAGGATACACAAATGGATTTTATGCTGGCAAAAAAGAGCAAGTAAGCAAGCTGCTAGATTCATTTTATGACTTAAAAAACTTGTCAAAGTTGGATTACGAAGGTATACTAAAGCTAAACGCAAAAAAACACAGAATACCAATATTCCCAGAACCCATAAGATTCCTGAAAATTAGAGCAAACGGAGATTTGGCGTATAGAGGTAAAAAACACTCGTGGAAAAAGATAAAACACATTGAATCCGATTACATAAACAGCAAACAAACAGACAATCAAGAATGATAAGCCACAAACACAAACTCATCTTCATACACATACCAAAGTGCGCTGGCACCAGCATTGAACGCTCCTTATTCAATAATCACCAACCAACACAAACCAACTACAAAAATTGCTGCGGATGGGATGAGAAAAACAAAATCTGGATGCAGCATGCGACAGCAAAACAAATCAAAGAATTATACGTCGATGACTTTTACAGCTTTACCAGGTTTACTGTAGTCAGAAATCCCTGGGACAGGGCGGTATCAGATTACATGTGGGTTAAGCGTGAACTAAAAATAGGCGGCAGCTTAAAAGATTACTTGCTCCTCGAAGGTAAGTTCAATGATAATAGACTAAAACTTCCACAAAGAAACAAATCAACAAGAGCAGACCACATAAGACCACAGAGTGACTTTATTTTTTCGCAAAGCGGAGAGAATCTCGTAGAGCATATATGCAAATTTGAAAATCTCCAACAGGAGTTTGATGATGTACTCCTTAAAAACCACCTACCAAAACTTAAATTACCTCATGTAAACAAAACAAACCATAAACACTACACAGAATACTACAACAATGAAACAATTGAAATTGTTGAGCGAAAATTCTCCAAAGATATAAAAAACTTTAACTACAAATTCCAGTAAAATGAACAAATTCTGCATTATAACACCACCGAGGACTGGTAGCACACTGCTAACAAATATCATTCACGGATTTTTTGACCCCAACGCTCCCTGCTCTTTCGGACTAAGAAAAAGGACTATAAAATTTATAAGCGGCAAGGAAAATAATAGTGTAATCCTTAAAAGCCACGATGTAAAATTAATAAACTATCCAATAGCAGAAAACTGTTACATAATAAGCTCAATTAGGCCAGAAATCAACAAAGTTGTACCTCCACTAAAAAACAAAAACAGCAACATCTTGATATTGGATTACACAACCGACCTCTTGTACGCGTCTCCATACAGCGAGAACAACGGAAAGACCCTTGACGACGTTATTAAAAACGTAGCAAGTAAGATTAAAGAGGAGTTCAGCATACCAATTCTAACAAGCCAAATCAATCAGGCAAAAGATAGGGTTCTAAAAATGAACGAAGCGTACGAGAAAATCAAACACAAACCCTTTGCGAAGTTCGACGAATTTTATCACATACACGGAAATCATAGAAATAGAGGAAGATGAACTGCCTGCCGTCCGAAATATACCAGTTCACCAAAAACAAACCTTAATATTTATTGACTTAAGTCTAAAACCGTGATAAACTACTCTCTTGAATAAAAGAGAAATCATAGAGCGCCTAGTAATCATCCCACCAAAAGGAAAGCGACCCTTTTGGGCTAGAGAGATGAAATTGCTCAATAATCTCTTAGAGAAGCGGCCAAATCTTGACTTCTGGAGCAAAGTAAGATTTCCCGACAAATACGATAGCTTGGCATACCTTCTATCAGAATGGGGTGAATCTATGCTCAGAAACAAGTATAATGAATTCACCTACAAACCTAAAAAAATCAAAGCGCCCGAAATCTCCGACCAAAAATTCGGCGAGGACGCAGTAATAACAAAAACCCGCAAAACAGTAAAGGACTTTTTCTAATGGCAAAAAAGAAAGTGACAACCCAAGAGCAAATTCAAGACTTCTTAACCGACAAGAAGCACGAAAAACACCACTACAACAACCTAGAAGAAGAATACTACAAAATATCAAGTGGTAGCATGTATTTAGACATGGCGATGGAGGGAGGCTTACCCCCAGGAGTTCACAGATTTACAGGCCACACAGAAGGAGGTAAGACGAGTTGCGCACTAGCCTTCGCCAAATCATTTCAAGAGAGATTTGATGACGGCATGGTAATATATATTCGTGCAGAGGGAAGGTTGACGCCAGAACATATTGCTCGCTCTGGAGTGGACACAAGCACAGATAAATGGTTCATTCTCGACACGAATGTTTTTGAAACAGCGTTCGAGTTCATCAGAAGGCTTGTCTTTAACAACGACGAAAAGAAAAAATACTTTTTCATTGTCGATAGCGTTGATGCACTTAATAGAATTGCGGACATAGACAAGCCGTTTAGTGAGTCTGACCAAGTGGCTGGTGGTGCATTAATATCATCGGTCTTTTTAAAGAAAATGGTCTTACCAATCATGAAGACAAACCATATTGTCATCCTCACGTCCCAAGTGAGAATTGAAGTTTCTCCAAACCAAGGCAGAGGAGGCCCAAAAAAGAAAGAGGCTGGAGGTAACGCGGTAAAACACTATTCAAGCCACATCCTCGAATTCCAAGAAAGGTACGAAGGAAAGGATGTTATTTGGGAAAATCCGAGCGCCGAGACAGTGGACGCTCGCGGTGAACCAATCGGACACCACTGTAAAATCAAGTTCAGAAAAAGCGTCAACGAGAAATCTAACGCATCTGTGCGTTATCCAATCAAGTACGGCAGAACAGGCGGAAAAAGTGTCTGGCTTGAGCGCGAGGTCGCAGAAATGATGGACTTATGGGGTTTTTACGAAAAGAATGGAAGCTGGCTCACCATAGACCCCGAGTTAGTTAAGGAAGCCAAAGAAAAAGACATAAATTGTCCCGAAAAAATTCAAGGAATAAATCAACTTTTAGCTAAGCTAGAAGAAGACGAAGCACTCCTACACTTTTTTAGAGACAAAGTAAACCAAGAAATAGGAGCAATTTGAGGAAATTCCGAACATTGGCAGGGAAAATTCAATCTCTCCAAAAGCCAGTCAAGTACATGATTGACTGGGACGCTAAAAGCAGGAGCAAAATCCAGACGAAAGTCAAGGAGTTCCTCCGCCATCACTGGGAAAACGAGGCAGTCTTCGAAGAGTTTCCCGTTGTTGGCACCAAATTGACAATTGATTTTTATAACGCAACGAGAGATGTCGCCGTTGAAGTGCAAGGCCAACAACACAGGAGATATACAGCACATTTCCACAACAAAAATAAAGTGAACTTTTTAAATCAACTTCGCCGCGACAAAGATAAGCTTGAATTTTGCGAGAAGAATTGTATAAAATTAGTAGAGGTTTATCACGACGATGAGCTTACAGAAGCCCTTTTTGAGAAACAAGGGGTAAAATTATAAAATACTTGTGTAAATAAAGCATCATGGACAATAAAGAAGAAGAAGAATTTGATTTCGAGAATATGGAATTCGAAATTCCAGAAAACTTCCTAAAGACGCTGTATGACTTCACAGGAACATCTGACAAAGATAGGGGTTTTTGCTTAGCGTATGTCGACCAAGCTGGACAGGTTCGAGTAATTTCAAAGGCAGAGTCTATGGTCGTTGACCTCGGCCTAAGAAAAGGCATAGAAACATATCTCACCGACCTAGAGGACGATGAAGCCTCAATGAGGTTCCTTGGGGGCGATGACGATTTTGAAGAAGATAGTCCTTGACTAATACTAAGCTTCTGTGCTAGTATTGGTTGAATATGATATATTCTCATGAATTAGAGCAGCACCTTTTAGCTGGCTTAATAAAATACCCCAAGCAATACTTCGCACTAGCGAACCTCATCGAAGAGGATGATTTTAGGGCAGGGGAAGATGATGTCAACAAGACAATCTTCAAAATAATCAAACAAGCCCTTGAGTTCGGGGAGTCTGTCGACGATGTACTCATCTCACAAAGACTAAAGGAACTCAATATTTCTTTTGAAGGGAAGCAAGATGTTTATCAGTACGTCAAATCCCTTTCTATGCGCCGAATCTCACAAGAGGCCGTCGAGCAGGTCGCAAAAGACCTAAAGAAAATTTCAATCAAGAATAAGATTTATAAGACGTGCCTCTCAACAGCTCAAGAAGTCAAGAAGCTCCCTACGTCAGCCACATTCGAAGAAATCATCGAAACATCAGACAAGGGCTTTAACATAAGTCTCAATAGTTATTTCACTAGGTCAAAATCTGAGCCAGAAAACATTTTCGACGTAATGGAGGAAATGATTGAGGAGCGCGGCAACAATCCCCAAACTGAATTCGGGATGATGGGACCGCACAAATCCCTTAACGATACATACGGCTCCTTATTACGCCCAGGAAATATCACAGTTATTGTCTCGCGCTCTGGAGTAGGGAAGACGACATTCTGCCTAGACTATTGCACAAAAGTCTCTGCGAATTACGACCACGTTCCAGTTCTCCACTTCGATAATGGTGAAATGAGTAAAGAGGAGCTTATCATGCGCCAATGTGCCGCACTATCTGGAGTTCCAATGTACTATCTCGAAACAGGGTTGTGGAGAAAGAATGCCGATTTCGAAAAAAAAGTAAGAGCAATTTGGCCAGTAGTCAAAAACATGAAACTGTATTACCACAATGTGGCAGGGGTAACGGTAGACAATATGATTAATATCATGCGACGATTCTACTACCAAAAAGTCGGGCGCGGCAACAAAATGATTTTTAGTTTCGACTATATTAAGGCTGGAGCGGAGAATACGAGCAACGGAAACCATTGGCAAGTAATTGGCGACATGGTTACAAAATTCAAAAACTTCATTCAAGAAGAAATGGTTTTTGAAGATGGCCCAGTAATTGGAATGCTCACAAGTGTTCAGAGCAACAGATATGGCATCACTACCAACAAAAAGTCAGAAGACATTGTAGATGACGAAAGCATCGTTTCACTTTCTGACCAAATCACGCACTTCAGCACCCACTTATTCTGCCTTCGCAAAAAAACCATCAACGAAATGGCGGAAGAGCCAGAAGGATTTGGGACACACAAGCTCATTTGCTTCAAGCACAGGCACCTTGGTAAAGAGGTTGGTAGAGCTTTAAATGAAGTAGAGTTTCCAGATGGCTCAAAGAAGAAAAACTTCATCAATCTTGAGTTCTCTAATTTTGGAATAACAGACAAAGGTGATGCGTTTGATATGGTGGAATTCATGGAGGCTAGTGGAATTTGCGTTCCACAAGAAGAGGAGCAAACCAAAAGAGCAAAGACCCCGCGCAAGCCAAAGGTTTACCCACAAAACCCACCAATCCCACAGCATCAACAAGTAGAAATGTCATTCGGGGGAGTTGACGACTTAGACCTATCGGAGTACGATTAATGGACCAAATAGAAATCAAAGCAGTATTAGAAGACCTCGGCTACAACCTTATAGACCGAGGTGATTTCTGGCACGCTGCCGCAGTTTACAGGGGCGGGGATAACGAAACGGCGTTACAGATTTATAAAAACACGGGAGTCTGGAAAGATTACGTGGAGGACACTCCATTTTACCCATTTAAAGTTCTAATCGAGAAGAGTGCGGGAGATTTCGAGGAAAAAGATATTGAAAAAATCTTAAAGCGCATCGGAGAAGAAGGTAGTTCGCTAAGAACTATAGGAAAATCAAAATCTGAAAAAATCGACAAAATCTACCCAGACGATGTCCTTGACAACTTTCTTCCCCATTATTCATTTTACAATGACAGAGGAATATCAGACGAACTTCTTGCTTCACTAAAAGGCGGATTAAATACAGGAGGCCAAATGTATCAAAGGTTTGTTTTTCCAATCTATAATGAAGATGGCCAAATTTTTGGATTCTCGGGTAGGGATATGATAAATAAAGAAGGTCGCCCAAAATGGAAGCACGTTGGCAAAAAAACCAAATGGGTCTATCCACTTCACGTCCCTTCGTACAAACCAAAGCAAGAATGGGGAAATGGGCCGATTTTTCTTGTAGAAAGCATCGGAGACCTCCTCTCTTTTAGAGAGCATACAGACTACAATGCGCTTGTTGTTTTTGCGGTTCACGTCGGCCCCTCCTTAATGAACGCTCTTATATCTTTAGCCCCTGAAAAAATTATTCTATCTCTCAACAACGATGAAAAAGAAGACGGGGAAAACGTAGGAAAGAAGTCTAGTATAAAAAATTACCTTCGAATGCTTAGTCACTTCGACTATGATAAGTTGAAAATTTGCCTGCCAACAAAAAACGACTTTGGCGATATGAGGGCAGAGGACTACCCATCATGGATAAATAAATTTGAAAAAATTATGGAAAAAGACCAGCGCCCTTATATCATCAAAGAGGCGGAAGAGATGCGTCGCAATGAAAAGCTGTCAGACCAGCTATACAAAAACCTCAAATACATAAAATGAAAAAACCCCTCTCTGCTAGTAAAATAAAGACGCTCCAGTCTTGCAGTTGGACATATTGGTGCAACTATCACTTAAAACTCCCAGATGAGGGAAATGACGGAGCAAGTCGAGGAACGATTTGCCACTTAGTCTTTGAAGTCCTTGGAAACAAAAGGCACCACCACCACTTCAAGCAAGTAATGGATAATGGCAACGTCTGGCAAGACCAAGCCATTGCCAACTTAATTAGAAAAAATGCTCGCGCATTAAATGTCGATGATAGCGAAAATCTCAGTCTGATAAACGACATGATTATGAACGGCCTTGAATATGACTTCTACGCCCTTGAAGAGCATGGGGAAGAGCCATGTGAGTCAATTTCCGAAAGAGACTTTAGTCTTACAGTTGATGACGAAGACGAGGGTAAGAAATATTCTATGCGTGGATTTATTGATAAGCTTTTTCTTTGGCACAAAAAGAAAAAAGCGCTAATCCGAGACTTTAAAACAAGCAAGTCAGTCTTTACACCACACGAGCAAGACGATAACGTACAAGAGCTAATGTACGACCTCGCCGTTAAAAAACTATACCCCCACATCGAAGAAAGGCAGTCGGAATTTATTTTCCTGAAGTTCGACTTAGGTAATGATTTATTTGGAGGAGAGGGACATGGGATTGTTAAGAATCCGCCAGCTTGCCAAAACGAACTCGGTGGTTTTGAATATTTCTTAACAGAGATGCAGCAGGTTACAGACAACTTCACAGAGGATGACGCCAAAAAAGACTTTGCAAAAAACAAACCCTGGCCATCAAAAGAAGAAGGGTTCAAGGGTCCGTTGAATTGCGGATTCGCTAAATTTCCTGGCCAACTAAAGAAAGACGGGAGTAAAATGTGGCACTGTGCCTACAAGTTCGCATTCGACTACTGGAAACTAATGAGTAAAGATGGAAAAATTTTAAAAACATCCAAGAATAATGACTTAATACCCAACGAAGAAGAAGGAGAGTATATTGAAGAAGCTCACTACGGCGGCTGCCCAGCACACCTCCAACCCCACGTAGAGAAGAAGCCTGTTGAAACATGGGATTGGTTAGACGACGTAGATTCAGCGCACGATGAGGACGATGAATTTGCTTTATGATTGCCATACACTTTTTTTTGTGGTAGAATAAAAAAATCACCAAAATTCAACACTTTTTTACAAGAGACCCCTACGGGGTGTATGTAAAAACACAATGGAAAATTTAAAAGTAGAAAAACGCAACGGACAGCTCGAAGAGCTAAATTACGACAAGATTCACAAAGTCCTCTATTGGGCCACAGAAGGCATCAAAGGGGTAGCAGTAACAGATATTGAAGTAAACGCAAAACTTTACATAAAAGATGGAATAAAAACTAGCGACATCCACAAGGTTCTTATCGACTCGGCAGCAGAGTTAATATCAGTAGAGCAGCCAAACTACCAAATTGTTGCAGCTCGACTTCTTATGCACCTTCTAAGGAAAGATGTCTTTGGGTCGGTAAAAAACATTCCACACATCAAAGACTTAATTAAAAAGAACGTCGACGAAGGAATCTATGATAAAAACCTTCTTCGTTACGACGACGAAGAGCTTGATACCATAAATGACTTCATAAAGCATGAGAGAGATTTTGAATTACAATATGCTGGAGCAAAACAACTTCTCGACAAATACCTCATCCAAGACAGGAGCAAATATCAGTTCTTCGAAACACCGCAATTTGCATTCATGCTCCAAGGAATGATTTTCTTTCAAGATTACCCCGCGGCAAAAAGAATCCAATACATTCGCAAATTCTACAACGCAGCCTCAAGATTTAAAATCAATCTCCCGACACCAGTTATGTGTGGCGTGAGAACCCCAAACCGCCAATGGTCAAGCTGCACATTAATAGATGTTGGCGACGACCTAGACAGCATAACCTATTCAGATGCAGCAGTAACTTTTTACACTGCAAAAAGGGCTGGAATCGGCCTCAATGTAGGAAGAATTCGTGCAGTTGGCTCTAAAATTCGCGGCGGAGAAGTTGTGTCCACAGGAGTAATCCCTTACTTAAAAAAGTTTACAGCATCAACTCGTTGTTGCACCCAAAATGGGGTGAGAGGGGGAAACTCCACAACACACTACCCGTTTTGGCACCTTGAGGTTGAGGAACTTTTGGTTCTCAAAAACAACAAAGGCACAGAGGATAATCGCGTCAGAACAATGGATTACTCAATCCAGTTCAACAAAACCCTGTATAAGCGCGTACAAGAAAACAAAGAAATCACACTTTTTAGCCCACACGAAGTTCCAGACCTATACGAAGCATTTGCTGGAGACCCAGATGAATTCGAAAATCTTTACGTCAAATACGAAAAAGACGACTCTTTAGTTAAGCGCAAAATTAGCGCAATGGAACTCTTTAAAGCCTTTTGCTTAGAGCGGTATGAAACGGGTCGAGTCTACGTAATGAATATCGACCATTGCAACACCCATAGCTCGTTCACAGACAAGGTTTTCATGTCCAACCTTTGTCAAGAAATCACCCTACCAACAAAACCAATACTCAACCTACATCAGGCGTCAGATGACCAAGAAATTGCTTTGTGTGTCTTAGCTGGAGTAAACATGGGTAACACAAAACTCAATGAACTCCCTAGCGTTTGCGATATAATTGTTCGAGCACTCGATTACATCATCGACCACCAAGACTACCCTGTCATCCACGCCGAACACATGAAGAAGCGCAGAAGCATTGGAGTTGGACTCACGAATCTCGCCTACTTTCTTGCGAAAAAGAAAATGCCATACGGCTCAGACGAAGCTTTAGAGCAGGTCGACACATACGTTGAAGCATATCAATATGCACTTCTGAAAGCGTCAAATAATTTAGCTAAAGAAAAAGGCGCTTGCGAATGGTTTAATAAAACAAAATACGCTAGCGGAATTTTACCAATTGACACATACCATAAAGGCGTTGATAAAATCATCAAACACAACCCCAAATTAAACTGGGAGGAATTGCGTGAAAATATACTCGAATTTGGATTAGCCAACTCCACGCTCACAGCCATCATGCCAAGCGAGAGTTCTGCGGTTGTTTCTGGAGCGACAAACGGAATTGAGCCCCCACGCGAATTACTTTCATACAAGAAGTCAAAAAAAGCAAAACTACCTATCGTTGCACCCGAAGCAGATAGGCTCAAAAAGCATTACACATTAGCATTTGATATGCCCTCAAATGAGGGGTATATAAAAACCTGCGCAGTTATCCAAAAATGGACAGACCAAGCAATTAGCGTAAACACATACTACTCCCCGTTAAAATACGAAGACGGAAACCTTCCATTGTCAGTAGTAATGAAAGATGTGTTTTTACATTACTCGCTTGGCGGCAAGACCATGTATTACGCTATCACAGATGACGGCAGGAAGGAAGACGAAGAAACCAACACAGAAGAAACAGAAGAGCCGCAAGCTTGCGGCGCAGGAGGATGCACACTATAAAATGAGTTACAACATAATAAACACACAAGAACTTGACCACACAAAACAACCCCTCTTCTTCGGGGAGGGGCTTGGGCTCCAAAGGTACGATACCTTTCGATACAAAAAGTATTACGACTCCTTCTTGAATCAGCTCTCTGCGTTTTGGCGTCCAGAAGAGATTGACATAACAAACGACGCAGCACAATTCAAGCAACTTCCTGGGCAGGAGAAACACATCTTCACAGAAAATTTAGGCTTCCAAACGCTCTTAGACTCAGTCCAGACTCGCGGAATTCCCAACTTGTTAAGGAATTGCTCGAATCTTGAATTTGAGGCATGTGCAAACGCATGGATGTTTTTTGAACAAATCCACTCCTACAGCTACACATACATCATCAAAAACATTTACTCCAACCCAAGCGAAGTCTTTGATTCGTTTAGTCAAAACGAAGACATTATTAATCGAGTTTCTGGAGTCACAAAATATTATGACAAATACATAGACTCCTTAGGCTCATCGGTCGACGAACAAAAAGAAGCTCTTTACTTAACACTTGTCTCCATTAACATTCTTGAAGGAATCAGGTTTTACGTTAGCTTTGCTTGCTCATTTGCGTTTGCAGAGCGCGGCCAAATGGAAGGCAACGCCAAAATAATCTCTTTAATCCAAAGAGACGAGCAAAAACATTTAGCAATAACCCAAAACACACTAAATTATCTTCGTAAAGAAGCTGGAGAAGGCTTCCAACACATTGTCAAGAAGTGTGAGCCAATCGTTCGTAAAATGTACGAAGATTCTGCGAACGAAGAAATCCAATGGGCAAACTACTTATTTAAAGACGGCGGGATGCTTGGACTCAATGCAGATATTCTTACAAAATTTATGTTTTGGTTGACAAATAAACGCATGAAAGCTATAGGTTTAACCCCACTTAACGATGTTAATAAGAATCCACTCAACTGGATGAACTCGTGGATAAACTCAAGAGCGGTGCAAGTGGCTCCCCAAGAAACTGAGAACGAGTCCTATCAAGTTGGAGCAGTTAAGCAAGATGCGAGCGAATTAAACTTAGGAGACTTCAAGTTATGAGTAAAGCTAAAGTGTCTGCCATTTCAGAAAAATTCAGAGAAGCAAAAGAAGCTCTTCAACTCTTCCTAAATGAAGGGAATAAACATAAACATGTTTTTGAGTTCGGAATAGGCTGTACAACACAATGGATTTTAGAAACAGAATCAACAACTCTTTTTTCAATAGAAGAAGACCAAGATTGGATAAACGAGGTGTACGATGGCCTCACGAAAGAGCAGCAGGACCGCGCGAGATTTCAATACTCAAAATTCAAATCAAAAACAAAAGAGGAGGCAAGAAAATACGCCTCAGCAATACACTCTTGCAATAAAACTCCAGACGCAATTATTGTAAGTAGCGAACCATCAAACATCATGGTAGAAGAAGCTTTAAAATACATAAACAAAACACCTAAAGCAAATCCCCGCATATATCTTTGGAATATGGGCAAGCCAAACTCGCAATTAGCGTCAGGAATGCTCAAACCAATCGAAAACACAGGAAACCTACTCCTCAAACCGTACACAACGTAATGAACAATCTTTCTCCAGAAGATAAAAACGCAATCGAAAATCTCATAATCCTAGCCCGCTACGTAGAAGACAACTCCATCTTCACAAAAGAGGATAGAGCAACAACAAGAAGGTCTATCGCCAGAGCAGAAAAGCTTATTGGAAGACAGGCGGGGCAGGATTCAGAAATGGATGCTGCGGCGCAAGAAGCGATAGAAATGGTGAAATCAAAATTCTCTTCTTGACTTAAGTAAACATCCCTGCTATTATTATTGGGATGACACCATTATTCAAATCCCATTTTAGCATAGGGAAAAGCATTTTAGTCCTAAAATCCAATGGCGACGAAAAATCGTCCGATGGAATTTTTGACATAGCAAAAGAAGCTGGGCTCAAAGATGTTGTTCTGGTAGAGGATAACATGACAAGCTTCCTCCAAGCAGCGAAAACCAGCAAAGAGTTTGGCGTAAACCTAATCTACGGATTAAGGATTACAGTCTGCGATTCTTATTCAGAAGAAAGCTATGGAAAAGATTGCCACAAAGTAATTATTTTTGCGAAAAATGGCGAGGGATGCAAGAGGCTAAACAAAATCTACAGCGCCGCATTTTCCCAAGAACACAACTCAATAACCCTTTCGAAACTCAAGGAGCTATGGACAAAAGACGTGAAGCTTGCTATACCTTTCTATGACTCATTCATATACAATAACCTAATGGAGTTTTCTAGCTGCATCCCTAGGTTTGACTTCACAGAGCCCACGTTCTTTATTGAAGATAATGAACTGCCATTCGACCAAATAATCAAAGAGAGTGTCGAAAAATATGTCAAGAAAAACAAGCATCAAGTAGAGAGAGTTAAAACAATCTATTATAAAAACCGAAAAGATTTCGCCGCATACCAAACATTTAAGTGTGCAGCAAATCGCTCAGGGTGGGCAGGAAAAACAATCTCACTTCAAAAACCAAACTTAGAACACTGTGGCAGTAGCGAATTTTGCTTCGAAAGCTATTTAGCGGCAACCAAATAAAATGCAAGAAGACTTACTAAGATTTAACTCCAATCAAATGTTTTGCATGTGGGATTATGAAACATGCCATCTAAACCTTAGGTCAGAAACCAATAGACCTTGGCAGTTAGCCTACATTGTCGCAGACCAAAAGAAAATCCATTACAAGAAAGACCACTACCTTTGGTGGGATGATTTGGAAGTGTCTCCAGAGGCAGCACGAATCACAGGATTCAATCGGGCGGTGTACGAAAAGAGAGCTGAAGACCCGCGCAAAGTTCTCAAAGAATTCCGCAAAGTAATTCACGATAAAAGTGTTCGCCCAGCAGGGCACAACATCCTTGGTTTTGACGTTTACATTGAGGCGATACACGCAAGGGGGTCAAACATGCCCGTTGACCACTCCTACGTCGACAGACTAATCGACACAAACTGCTTAGAAAAAGCAATTGTGGAAGAAATCCCATACAACAAAAACACAAGCTTTATAGGGTGGCAATATTCACTAGCCAACTTCAGAAAAAGAGGTCTAAAAACAAGCCTACAACAATGCGCAAAGAGGTATGGTATTGAATTTGACGCGAGCAAGCTTCACGACGCGCTTTACGACATAGGAATCAACCTTGAAGTCCTAAAAAAACAACTTTGGAAAATTGAAATATGAGCTTCTTTTCAGACATAGAAAAATACGAAGACTTTGCTCCTCCAGGAGTAAGGCTCCCAGAGATTAATATTGAGCAAAAATATTACGACGAATTAGGTATCAAAAACACCTCAACAAACTACGAGTTTTTGACCAATCTTTGTCGCAAAGGCTTTCGAGACAGAGCGCTCATAGGCGTGCCCAACAAAAAGGCTTATGGAGACAGAGTCAAAATGGAGTTAGAAATTTTAGAAGAGCTAGGGTTCACAGACTACATTTTGCTCAACTGGGATATTCTTAATTTTTGCCACGAAAACAACATCCCAACTGGCCCAGGCAGAGGCTCCGCCGCAGGCTCATTGGTTCTCTACCTTATTGGGGTAACTCAAGTCGACCCAATTAAATACAGTCTTTTCTTCGAAAGATTTGTGTCAAAAAGTCGAGCAAAGAAAACAATTAAAGATGGAGTGACATACCTCGATGGGTCGCTGCTTGCTGACGTTGATAACGATATTGCATTTGAACACAGACAAACTGTCATTAAATATATTGAGGACAAGTATCCTGGCCGAACTTGCAAAATCCTCACCTTAAACACGTTGAGCGGGAAGCTTTGCGTTAAAGAGTGTGGTAAGATTGCCGCAGGAATGACGGAGGAAGAAGTGAACCATTTGAGCGATGTTATTCCTAAAAAGTTTGGGAAGGTCGCCCCTTTAAAGGAGGCTAAAGAGGAAGAAGGTAAGTTTAGGGATTGGGCCGAAGCGAATCCTGAAGCTTACGACATTTGCCGTAAACTGGAAGGCTTGAACAAGAATACTGGAGTCCATCCAAGCGGAATCGCCATCTCATACGATAAGCTTGAAGACATCTGTCCAATGCAGACGACGGGCGACGGAGATATCGTCAGCGGTTACGACATGAATTGGGTCTCAGAATTAACTGTTAAATTTGACATCCTTGGATTAAGAACCTTAAGCGTAATTTACGACGTATGCAGGGAGTTTGACATTGACCCAGTGAAAGACATTCCAATTGATGAAGATTTCATGTACGAACCACTCAAGGAGCTAAAAGCCCCACAAGGGCTTTTTCAAATTGAGGCAGATACAAACTATAGAGTGTGTCGCAAAATTAATCCAAGCAACCTAGAAGAGCTTAGCGCGGTTGTGGCTATTGCGAGGCCAGGAGCTATGGACTTCCTTGACGACTTTTCCAAATTCGTGGAGACAAAAGAGTTTCAAAGCGTCCACAAGCTTTATGACGAAATTCTTGAATACACTGGCGGGATTCCACTTTACCAAGAGCAGTTAATGCAAATGGCCGTGAAAATCGGATTCACGCTAGATGAAGCGGAGCAACTCAGACGCATTGTAGGCAAGAAAAAGGTCGAACTAATGCCAGCTTGGAAACAAAAAATTGAAGACAAAATAAAAGAAAACGACTTGCCAACCGACGCAGGAGAGTTTTTATGGAAAGTTGCAGAAGATAGCGCGAATTACTCCTTCAATAAGTCCCATAGTATTTCTTATGCAATGCTCGCTGCATGGACGACCTACTTAAAGTTTGTTCACCCACAAGAGTTTTACGTCGCACTCTTAAGGATGACGGAAAATGAACAGCAGCCCCAAGAAGAAATCCAGAAAATAACTCAAGAACTCAGGCATTTTAATTTAGAGCTTCTGCCGCCAGACTTAGCAAAGTCTAATATGCGATTCTCGAAAGAAGGAAGAAATATTCGTTACGGACTAAACAGCATCAAGGGCGTAAGCGAAAAATCACTAGAGGCTTTGCAAAGTTTTCGAGAGTCAGATTCCCCAAGTAAATATGACGTGTTTATAGACGCAAAGCAAGCGGGGATAAATATTGGTATTTTGTCTGCGCTAATTCAAGCAGGAGCGATGTCTTCATACAAAACAGCTCGCTCCAGAATGGTTTTAGAAGCTCAAGCGTTCAATAAATTAACAGAGAGAGAGAAGCGTCAATTCACACTATTGGGCGAAGAATGCGACTTTAACCTCCTGAAAAATATTATTGATGTAAAAAACGAAGAAAGAATCGGTGACGATAATAAAAAAATCATGACCGAGAAGCGATTCCAAACATTTAAAAAGCACTTTAAAAAATATCGCGAAATTTATGACAAAAATAAAGAGCACGAAACATTTGCAAACTGGTATTTTGAGAACCAACTTTTGGGATACTCTTACACAAGCAGATTGAAAGACATATTCTCAACTCGCAATAAGCCCTATAAGGATTCACAGTTTTTCTGGGAAGAAATGAGTAATGATGACGGAGATGTTTTTATAGGAACCGTGAAAGACGTTTTCAAAAAGAAGTCTCAAAAAAGCGGAGCGCCTTATATCAAGATTACGATTGCAGATGAAGTGGGCACAATTCAAGGCATGATGGGAGACTGGGGCAAGCAAATGGCTCTCTCAAAATATCTCGACAAAGGAGGGGTCATGCCAGAGAAAGGTAGCATTGTGACCATTTCTGGCCGCAAAAACGATGACATTATATTTATGGACAATATGTCTGTTTTGGACCAAAAGATTTATATGAAACTTGCAGACTTAAAGTAACATGCTTTACAAGCGGCAGTTCTTTTGATATAATAATCAAAATCAAATATGAAGACTCAGCCGAATTTTACCCCACGAGCACAAGAATCAATACGAGAAGCGAGGTTAATAGCCTTAGAAAACAAGGAGTCCAAAATAACAATGGACCACTTGACTCTCGGCGTTGTTTCCATAGACAGTGTAAGTATCATAGAATTTTTTGATACCGCTGAAGTTGACCACGTAAAAGCGATTCAGTACATCACAAATAAAATAAAGCAAAACGGCGGCGATACACCCAAGCAACTCGAACCCGCAGAAGATTTTAAGCGCGTATTGCGAGCATCACACAACGCATCCATAAAAATGGAACATCCTTATGTTGGGGTGGAGCATATTCTCTTAGCTATATTTGAAGAAGGAGCAAATTCCTTGGTTCACTTTTTGGCGTCAGAAGGAGTCTCGATGAGAGACGCAAAAAGAATCGTTCAGTCTCGATTTTTAGTTGAAGACGCGGAAGAGGAGAGGTCAATTACAAAAACCCAAGAAAAGAAAGAGTCCCAAACCCAAGACCCATCCCAAAAGAGGAAGCAGAAAAAAGAAAAGTGTGCCACTTTTGAAAAATTCACCACCAACTTAAATAAGTTGGCGGAAGACGGAAAGTTTGATAGTGTTATTGGTAGGAGTTCTGAAATAAAAGACGCGGCAGAGGTATTGTGCCGCCGAAATAAAAACAATCCAATTCTACTCGGAGAAGCGGGTGTCGGAAAAACCGCAATAGTTGAGGGGTTGGCACAAACAATCATTTTCAGCCAATGCACCAGCTTTCTAGAAAGCAAGACGATTTATGCAGTAGACCTTGCTGGAATGATTGCTGGAACAAAATACCGAGGTCAATTCGAAGAACGCTTAAAAAAAGTCATTGACGGGGCAGTCAATGACGATGATGCAATCCTCTTCATAGATGAGATTCATACTTTAATCGGGGCTGGTAGTGCGGAAGGCACTATGGACGCAGCAAACATACTCAAGCCACTTTTGGCGAGGGGCAAAGTTCGCTGTATAGGAGCCACAACAAGAAAAGAGTACAGGAAAACGATTTTAAAAGACGGAGCCTTAGACAGAAGATTCCAACCAATTATAGTAGAAGAACCGTCTGAAGAAGACTGCGTGAAAATTCTTAATGGAGTGAAAGCTAATTATGAAAAATTTCACAAAGTCGTTTATCCGCAAGCCGTAGTCAACGAGGCAGTAAAACTCTCCAGCAGATACATTACAGACAGATACCTTCCAGATAAAGCCATTGACTTGCTTGACCAAGCAGGCTCAAAAGCAAAAATTAGGGCATTTAGAAGACCGCAAGAAGCCCTTGACATCGAAAAAGAGATAGAGCGACTTTATCTGTCCGAACAATGCTCAAGCGAACCTCACATTGTAATACGTAAAAAAGAGGAGCTTGTGAAAAAATACACAGCCATCATGGAGGCTTGGGCAAATGAATCCACATCACGAGCAACAGAGGTTCAAAAATCCGACATTCATAAAGTCTTAACTCAAAAAACAGGAATTCCCGTAAAAGACATTTCCCAGAGCGAGAAAGAGCGAATCCTTAACCTTGAGCCAAATTTAAACGAAGTAATCGTTGGGCAAGAAAAGGCAGTCGAGAAATTATGCAAAGCAATCCTGAGAAACAAGGCGGGACTAAACGATAGAAACAAACCCATAGGCTCATTTCTCTTTCTTGGCTCTAGCGGCGTAGGTAAAACATACCTCTCCCAACAACTCGCCCACTATATTTTCGGTGGCGAAAAAAATGTCATCAAGCTTGACATGTCAGAATATGGCGAAAAAGCCTCGACCGCGAAAATTACTGGAGCAGTTCCAGGTTATGTTGGGTACGAAGAGGGTAGCAGTATTATCGAGAGAATTAGAAAACAGCCTCACAGCGTCGTACTGTTCGACGAAATAGAGAAGGCTCACCCAGATGTACTGAATCTTTTACTCCAAATACTAGAAGATGGGCAAATAACAGACAGCTCAGGAAGAACCGCGAGCTTCAAAAGCTGCGTAATCATCATGACGAGCAACGTCGGTTCTCACCTCACAAAAAAAACCAACACAATGGGCTTTGGAGCATCAAACGACGACAACAACGAATCCGCTGTTCTTGAAGAAGCGGGAAAAGTTTTCAAGCCAGAGCTGTTGTCAAGAATCGAGTCAAAAGTCGTATTCAACAATTTAAAAGATGAGCAAATCAGAAAAATCACAGAGCTTGAATGCGCCAAACTTGAGCGACGAGCAGAAGAAAAAGTGTCTTCAATCCACTTTGATGAAACACTGTATCAACACATATGCGACAAGCTTTCAAAAGAAAATAATGAATCAGGCGCACGACCTATTCGGACAATCATCAAAGAAGAAGTTGAGCAGCCCCTTGCGGAATCCCTCATCAACTGCGATTCACCATTTCAAGTCAAGGCAACAATTGCTTTTGATGGAGAGGTGCGCGTTACAATATACGAGGAAAGCGAATGACTCTAATAGGTGATTCTTCTAGCGATGTTGCGACGCAGTTCAAGGCAATCCCCAAGAGGCACTTAAGGGGGTACCTCAAAAACGAGCTTTTTCGATTCAATAATGGGATAAACCAGAGGTGCAGCGTGTATGGCGACTTACTTATTGACGTAATCTATGTAACAACAGAAATAAACGGCAAAACATATTATGGAGCTTCAGACAGTTTAATAAAGGACAGCGCAATGAAGGAGCGCCGAAACTACATTGCACAAGGGGATAGGTTGGTAGCAATGGACACTTTAGCCAGAATCCTCTCAAAATACGAAGGCGACAAAAATTCATGATAAGCCATAAATACAAATACAAATACAACGCAATGGCGACGATTGATATGGCGCTGCGCTCAAATAATCTCATCAGAGATTTTTGTTGACAAATAAACTCACTTTTGCTATCATAAGAAAATGAGAAAATTACTGTTAATTCTCGCTCTCATTGTCGGTGCATTCTCCACCCAATCATACCACATTCCCATTGAGGACCACCAATGCACTGGACTCATAAGAGTCATGCAGGTAGAAAAAACCATAGAAGACAACATTCCTCGTTATTATGTAAGAACAAATTCAGGCTGGATGGAAATCCGCTCAGCCTCAAAAAGAATAGAAGAAGACATTTACCAAACTCTTTTAAAAAACAAAAACAGAGTATTTGGCGCACTGTTTGTGGCCCCAATGTACTACGGATATGCGCTAGATAACGCCCACAGTATTTTTGATATAACTCAACAACCATACGAAGAAATCGACGAAAGACTCAACCCCCAAAACCCAAACATAGACAAAGAACTATAATGCCTTATATCACACAAGAAGACAGAAAACGAGTAGACGAAACCAAAGTAGCAAAAACCCAAGGAGAATTAAATTACCTTATTCATACAATTTTAGAGAAGCGCCTAAAGGTTTCTTATTCAACACTCAATGATTTAATTGGCGCTCTTGACGAGGCCCTAGATGCCACAATAAATTTCAAAACACTTATTGAAAATCAACCACAAGTCGTTCGGGACATCCACCATGCAATGGTTTCTTACATCGAGCACGACGCCAAGTATTCTATCGCCACAAACGAAGAAAGCGAAAAGAGGGCGGCAGAATTAAGTACCGAACTCAAGGGCGTAGCGAGATGTATTCAGCTCGAAATCTATCGTCGCATCGCCGCACCATACGAAGAAAAGAAAAAAGAAGAAAACGGCGATATATCTTTTTACTCTAACGCGAAATAACTATGTCTCTTTGGTACGAATGCGGAAACGGCTCAGTAAGAGTCACATCAGGATGGGCCTACAAAAAGCATCCTCTAGATTTTTACATATGCTGCACAGGTCCTTCTTTGAGAGAAGTCTCAAACTCGGACTTTAAGCATCCAGGCATTTTTACGATAGGAATCAACACATCCTACCCATACATAAAACCAGACCTATGGATAGGCATGGACAAACCAGAGTGTTACGATTCAAAATTATGGTGGGAGCCATTTAGGAAAATTTGCAGAGGCCCTTATATAAATACGCGCTTCCACGGCTATGAGCTAAAATCTATGCCAAACACCTTTTTTGCAGACGTGAAAAAGCCAGAAAAAGATGTGGAAATTTTTGAAAGAAGGGGTCATGATATTGATTTTATTTGGAGAAAAAACACTTTAGTCGTTGCTCTTCACACTGCGATATGGATGGGTGCGCAGAGAATTCATCTAGTTGGTTGTGACCTCGGCGGACCAAGGGATTATTACGATAATAGAGTTTTGACAGAAGAGCAAAAAGCACACAACAAAAAACTGTACGACTCTCAAGTTATCTGGCTAAAGTGGTTTTATCAAGCAGCAAAAAAACGCAGGATAGAAGTAATATCCTGCTCGGAGCAGGCTCCAATAAACGATATAGTTACTTACAAGAATATTCATGAGAGCTTAATTGAGTCTCGAAGAAGAGTTCCTCAAATAAACTCTGAAATAGTTCACGCTATTGATGCCAATAAGAAGCCAAAAAAAGAACAGCCTAAAGCGGAACCGAAAAAGCTGGCAAGCAAAAAAGCAGAAGTGGAAGTTTTAAACCCGAATGATAAGCTTAGAGTATTCGTTGGAGCATCAGAACAAGAGGGTGTTCCTACGAAAGTCTTAGAATCCTCTATAAAAAGGCGCGCAACAATTCCTGTTGGAGTTTACTCCCTTGGCGAGGTTATGGAAAAGAAAGGAATTAAAGTTCCCACGCCAAAAGACCCACAAAACAGACCTAAGACAAATTTTTCATTTCACCGCTGGTGCATACCTGAAATTTGCGACTATAAAGGAAAGGCAGTTTACTGTGATTCAGACCAAATCGTCTTAGAGGATGTAGCAGAACTACTTAAATTTTTCGACAAATATCCAGACAAAAGCGTATTAGTAATGTCAGATAAAAAGGATTATATCGAAACATCAGTGATGCTAGTAGACTGCGAAAAAGTAAATTGGGACATACGTAAGATTGTCCAAAATTTAGATGACGGAAGCCTTAACTACAAATCCTTAATGTTTAAAATGGGGCTAGAGAGCAAAGGCGACTACATCATCGGCGCAGGTCCAGAATGGAATAGCCTTGACGAATTTGAAGAGGGCAAAACCAAACTCCTTCACTATACAAATAGAGGAACTCAACCATACAAAGGAGGCAAGAGTCCACTAACGCACCTTTGGATGAATGAATTGTGCGCAGCCCTCAACATAGGATACGTATCCAAAGACGAAGTTGCGGGTGCTGTTAAAAATAGGTGGATTTCTACGAACTGCCTTCAAGCGAAATGAAAATAGGGATTTTTGAATCAACACTTTCCTCCAAGGAGCACGTACGCCCAATCCACTCCCTTGCGGGAGGTATGCGAAAACTAAACCTAGAATTCTTTTTTAGCAAAGAATATAAGCCGTGTGACATAGCTGTTTCTTGGGGGGTTTACAAAAAAATAAAAAAAGAGACGAAGGTAAGGAATGAAATAAAGTTAAGGCAATTATCGAGAGGCAGAAGAACCCTAGTAGTGGAAAGGGGCTACCTCAAAAGAGATTCCTATTTTTCCATAGGATTTGATTCTCAAAATGGCTGGGCAGACTTTAACAACAAAACTTGCCCCATTGACAGATGGAGCAAACTTGGAATAAAGTTAAAACCAAAAATAAGCAAAGGCGAGAACGTCTTGTTTTGCGGACAGGTTCCTTGGGACACGGCAGTTCAAGATATAGATTATATACAGTGGTGTAAGGATATAGTAAAATCTATAAGAGAAGTTACCGACAGGAACATAATTTTTCGCCCACACCCTCTTGGGCCAGACATGTCCAAACACATCAAAGAAACAAGGCGAGTTAAAATGTCAACGAACAAAAACATTTTAGAGGATTTTAAAGAGACTTGGTGTGCGGTAGCATACAACTCAAACGCTTTAGTCGAAGCAGCAATAGAAGGAATCCCTGTTTTCGCTTTTAATAATGGAGCGATGACATGGGAGATTGCAAACAAAAACATTACAAACATAGAGAACCCAAAACTTCCGCCAAGACAACAATGGGCCGCAAACCTAGCATACACTCAATGGACCCTTGATGAGATGAAGGAAGGACTACCATTGAAACACTTACTATCATGAAAATATTCTCAACATTCAACGACAAAATATACCATTCTTCAGGAAGGGATTTAATCTTTTCGCTAAAAGGCGCGGGGATGATAGATTCATTTATCGGGTACTATGAATTTTCCGACAAAGAGAATGTTAAAACATTACTTAAACTCGCCCCAAACTCAAGAAATCTAAACTCCTCTATTTGTGGCGAAATAATAACAAATATTTTTAATAAAAATAAACATATCATCCCACAAAAACACGGAGGCACAGCACCTCAGGAAATTTGCGACGACTTCTGGAATAGAAGATGGTTTAGCTGGTTTAAAAAAATAGCAATGGCGTACGACGCCCTATGGAGGGAAGATGCAGATGCTGGAGAAATTTATCTTTTCCTAGACTCAGATATTCGAGTAATAAAGCCATTCAATCAGTTACAATTAAAAAAACTCATGAATGGCGCAGATATAGGCATACTAAAAGGCAATCGAGAGGCAGTTGAGGCAGGAGTAATTGCAGTAGACGCGAGAATGCTTATGGCCAGCAATTTTTATGAAAAGCTCCTTAGGTTATTCAGCTCAGGAGCGTTTCAAAATATGAAGAGGTGGGATGACGGATATGTTTTTGCAAAACTCATGAAAGGTGAGGGGCTTTGCAAATTTCACGATTTCGCAAAAGAAAAGAAACAAAAAAAATTCACAAACTCAAATGGCCACGAAACAAACAACCAAATCTTGCCGTTCTCAGAGTTGGGCGAGTTTTTTGAGCACGACAAAGGAAAGCACGTCAGAGAGTCAATAATATGATGAGCAACACAAAAAAGACAAAGATAGCGCTACTTCAATGCGGGTTTATCAGAGACATGAGTCACATGTCTAGAATGAGGAGTTTCATCCATAACAATAGCGAATTCGAAATAGATGTTTACTTGCAGACATATAATATAATAGGGGTTGATGAAAAATTCGTAAGGAACAGAGGGGGATACTTGAGTTCCGACAGGACAGACATAGAAGAAATAAACAGAATCTGCCCCATAAAAAACTTTCAAATCTTAGACCCGATTGCGACAGAAAAGAAGGCGAAAGCAAGAAATCCAACCCTCATTAACGCTATTTGCCAATTCCAAAATGTATTTGACGCGATGCAAATGATAGACACCAAGCAATACGATGGAGTTATTAGGTCAAGGCCCGATTACTTCATTAAACATATGCGTCTCAAAAATTATGATGTAGAAAAAATATTAACATCAAATTTACTTTTAGCTAAACTTAAATCTGGAAAAATTCTTAAAAAAGCGGAGGGTCACTTAAAGCAAAGATGTCTTAATTTCCTTCTCTACGACGGGTTCGCACTTGGAGGTGTAAGAAATATGGAAAAATACTGCGACTTTATTAATCAAGAGGTTTTTTCTCTCAAAAGGAATGGTATTTTTGCAGAGTTAGAATTAACAAATTATATAAGCAATAACCTAAAGCTAGACGTTTGCAACATCAACGACAAAGACCTCCTAGAGCCCTGCATATGGAGAAAGCTACAAGGTTAAAACAGACCATTAATCAAAAAAAAATTAGAGCGTTTGAAGCCTCAAAAATGCGGGGGCTAGGCACACCAGAAGACTTAAATCACTACTTAGTAAATCACAAAAGCATCAACAAATAAATCATAACAACATGATAAACGTAGATAGAAAATTCATCTTACTCTTGCCACAAAAAACTGGCTCAACGTCAATCACACACCTAATGAAAGAGCAGGGCGTCAAAGACGAAATGGGTTCAAAACATCACACGTTAGGAGAATGTATTAAAAACTGGAAAGATGAATGGGGAGATATTGACGAATATCTTATCGCTTCAACCTTGCGAAATTGCTACGACAAAGTCGCATCGACATGGGAATCAAAAAAAGGCAAAATAATAGCGAAAAGTTTTACCAACTACTGCCTTAAAACCCACAAGCCATCCCTAGCTTCAAAAATCGTTTTTTTTGGCCAATACTCACCCCAAGCATACATTAATTTCGAAACACTGCAAGACGACTTTCGAGCATTTTGCAACATGGTTGACATTAAAAAAAGTGACATTCCCAAAAAGAATATGGCAAAAAACCGAGAGCACTACTCCAAATATTATTCAAATGAATCAAAGAAATGTGTTGAAAAAATGTACAAAGATGATATACTCATTTTCAACTTTAAATTCGAAAACCAATGAGATTACCAAAACACCTAGGCGGCCACTTAAATAAAACGCACATAGACAATGGCGCACTACATTATCTTAAAGACAAGCTTTTAATCAAAAGCATGTTGGACGTGGGCTGTGGGCCAGGAGGAATGGTTTACAGAGCAAGAGAAATAGGGATAGATTCCTTTGGAATAGATGGGGATTTTACCACCATACCGAAGGACTCATTTTTTTCTGTTCACGATTATCAAGACGGCCCCTCTGATTTAAGGGAAGCAACATTTGACTTGGTTTGGAGTTGCGAATTTGTAGAGCACGTTTTCGAAGAGTATATCCCCAATTATGTGGCTGATTTTCTCAGAGGGAAGTATTTGCTAATGACACATAGCGAGTCACCTAACGGCTATCATCACGTCAACATCAAAAACGAAGGGTATTGGATTGATAAAATGAAGTCTTTTGGTTTCGAGCTTGACGAACAAAGAACTAAAGAGGTCAGAGCCGCCTCAACAATGAAAAAAAAGTTTGTGCAAAAAACAGGGTTGCTTTTTAAAAACGCAAATAGGGACACATGAACAGAATCGCCGAACTCACCGCTATCCAAGCGCACCAAAATCGACAGTCTTTTATTCTTGTGGTTTGCGAAAAGCCGAGCGAAATCTGCGAAAGAGTATCTGACCTTTTAACCAGATTAGGCTTACCAAGACAAAAAGGCAAGACAAACATTTATGGCGGCGAAGGAATAAGAAACCTATACATTGAATTCGTCACAAAAGAAAATCTTGAACAAAGTATTCGTGGAGTTCGCCCTGCTAGAGTTCTACTCGAAGGCTCTTCCCAAGACTATACTAAAGACTTGATAGACCTTACTATACCTGCTTTAATTGCAGGGGAGCAGAGTGAATCAGACCTTCGAATTTTAATTAACCAACTCAAACTCCCGCATGACGCAAGCTGGATTAATGACACAGAGCGACCACACAATAAACTATTTTTTTCAGACATAAGGGCATAAATGGCAGAATAAGTTATTATTAGAGGGCTTCGTCAATTAATTTATTGACAGTGTTGAGAAAATCGTGTACTATACACACAGTTCTTTTATATTTAAACGGGGGTGTTATGGATTCGACTTAATACCTGACGACATTTACCGCAAGTCGGAGAGTGCTTGGCTCCGTTATCAAGGCACACACGCACAAATGGCAAAACCAAAAGTGTTAAGAAGTTCAACTTCCGCAGCCGCGTCATTGGCGCTCGCCGCGTAAGCCGCAGCTTCGCTCTGGCAGCTTAAGCTGTCACCTCTCAGCGATTGACGCAGATAGAGCGTTCGAGGGGTCATCCATCTGCAAAGGTAGAAAAAGTTTTTTCGTGGCACAAACTATCTTAAACAAATAAATGAAACGAAAAGCTAGGAGTCTATACCAAAGCTCAAAATAAGAATAGACTAAACTTGTAGAAGTAATTGATTGATGATTTAAGGACGTGGCTTCGATGCCACCACCTCCACCATTTTTTATTGCCAACTCCACCAAATTGTATATAATATATCCATGATACTAGATGAAAAGAAAATCAACGGAAGAAAAAATATTCTGCTAAGATGCGCCCACTCTGGCGAAAAGTTCTTTGACCAAATAACATGAAAGAAGTCTGGAAAGACATTCCTAAATCTAACAGAGACCATCAGGTGTCTAACCTTGGAAGGGTAAGGTCACTCAAGTTCTCAAAGGAAAGAGTCATGAAGCAATGCGTGCGAAGAAGCTATCCTTCAATTACGCTCTGGCTCAATAGAAAGCGCAAGCATTTTTTTGTGCACAGGCTTGTGGCAGAAGCATTTATTAAAAACCCCGACAACAAACCCCAAGTAAATCACAAAGACTCGAACAAGACAAACAACCATGTGTCAAACCTAGAATGGGTGACGCCTTCAGAAAACATACTTCATCATTACAATTCAAGCAAAGGCAAAAATCGCATTATAGGGATTACGGGAGAAGGCAACCACGCGTTTAAAGGACATATAGAAGCATACAAAGATGGAGTAAAAATAGAAACCTTTTGCGGGGAAAGGGATATGAAAAAAAAAGGCTTCGATTCGTCTACAGTTTACGCTTGTGTCAACGGAAAACATAAAACACACAAAGGCTGCACGTTCAAACGAGTCTCAAAATAACACACAACCTCCAGAACAAAATGAACAGACGCAAACTAATTAAATCCGCCGCAATCGCGTGATTATTAAAAGAGTCTAACGTCTCGCCAAAATACTCAACCTCCCGATAACAAAATCGAGGTTTCCGTAAGAAATGCGCGGAACCGTTATGTTGCCTTTATCCTCTCGAATACTAACGCCCTCAATAGTTTTTGGCGGGACAATGTCTTTTATAAAATCCCACGCATGTCTCTGCTTCAACCAAGTCCAATAAATATCTTGGAGGCTAGGGTCGCATTCAAGCAGTACACTTCTCCCAAGCAGAACATTCGCGTAGAGGGTAACATCCCTAAAGCACACGACTTCACTGGGAGGCTCACAAAGCGTACAATTAATCAAGACAGGCATTTCTCTATTGACAAGGGTTCACCTCTTAGTATATAATACACGAAATTTAAAAAACTTAAAATAAAAATATCAATTTCAGCAAAATACACCATTGAAATGATAGAGAAATTTACGAAAAGACATACGACTGTATCGACCAATAACAAAACAAAAAACCACTAATGACAAAATACTTAAAAATCCCGAAAGATAAGGTGGATAAGCTTTATTTTTCATCAGACTTTCACGGATACCACTCGGCAATCTGTGAAGGGACAACTCGGTGGGAAAGATTCAAAGGTGACACAGTTCGACCATTTCCCGACCCAGAAACCATGACTGCCAAATTAATTGACAATGTCAACAAAGTAGTCCCAGAAGACGGAATTCTATTCCATCTCGGAGACTGGTGCTGGGGAGGTTCAGAGAATGCGCGGAAGCTCAGAAACGCCCTCCACGTTAGAACAATTTATGCAGTCCAAGGAAATCATGATGATTTTTCTTGGGAGTTTGCAAACGAATTATTTGACGCATATCACTCAATGTACGAGCTGACGGTCAAGGGGCCAAAAGTACGCAGAGTCACACTTTGCCACTATGCGATGAGGGCTTGGAACTGCTCACATTACGGAGCATATCATTTATTTGGGCATACTCACGCCATGACTCCACCATTAGGCAAATCAATGGATGTGGGCATCGACGCAAATAAAAACTTTCGCCCATTTTCGTGGCAAGAAATTGAAAACATTTTATCAAATCGCGAAGCACACGATACAATCACAAAAGGAACAAGATACATATATTAAATGAATTCAGTAAAAATCAACAAAAAAGAATTACTCCAAATTGTTCGCAATAACCGCGAAGAATCCGCCAAAGAATACTCCGAAGCAAATCAAGAATACGAAAGACTCATGATTGAAAATCTCGGAGAAGCGATTAACGAAATCAAAACAAACGGCAGAATCAAAGATGCGGATATTTATCTCGTCCCTCCAATTGACAGTAGTAGTTGCTACGACAAAATCATTAAAATGCTTGAAATAAGCGTTGATGATGTGATAGAATTAACCCACGAACAATTTTCAGAATACGTCTTGGACAACTTACCTTGGAGAAGGTACGCCAAGACAACAAACCAGAAATACATATCAAGACCATAAAATGTTTTTATCAGAATTAGCGTTTAATAAACACCAACTCTGGCTCAAGCCATCAATGGAACAAAGATAATGTATAAACTTCGAGAAAAGGCTACAGGAATGTACTACTCCGACCCAGTTAGCGCTGGAAATGGAAAAGAAACTAACTTTTCTTGGGTGGGTAACTCCTTTTCCACAAAAAAGGAAGCTCGAACAAAGTGGCTCCAAATAATTCAAAACGGCATCTCCCGACCGAATGGCGATAGATACATGCCATCAGAGCACGAGTTTGAAATAGAAGACCTGTCCCCAAAGGCTAAACCGCCAGAAGGGAGCATTATTCTAACCGACGAAGAAAAAACCTTAATCAAGCAGCTTTGTAAAATGCAAATCAAAATGCTAGAAAACTTAATTCACGACGAAAGAGCGTTATGTACGACTCCAGATGTAGGCTCACTCGAACAACAAATCTGTAAAACAAGGGAACTTTGCAAAAAACTAAAATGAAATCAACAAATAAAATGCAACAAGTCAGCTTGACATTTTCTCTATAATATAGTAACATTCTCTCCATGAAACCAAAGGAAAGAATGAAAATAGATTTTGCAGACTACGACTTGTCAGAGTTTCGTGTTCGTGACGTAGTATTTTGTGGCAAAGAAGCGTTACTTATTAACCCAAACCACATTGGCACAAAATTCAATCAACGGAACAAAATTTTTCGTTCGTCGATTTGGTCAAAAGATGGCGAATTGCTGTCGGCAGGCTTTCCGAAGTTCAAAAATTGGGGCGAAGACCCAATCGACTTCCCAAAGCCAAAGAAGAATAAAATCCATGAAGCAATTTTCACAGTAAAGGCTGACGGCTCTCTGCTTATTTTAGACCGAGTCAACGGACAAGTAAATATTCGCTCTCGCGGCGCAGCAGAAGCTTCGGTTTTAGACAATGGCGAAGACTGGCAACTTATTCTCGAAAAGTACCCAAGCGTTTTAGAGTTTACTCTAGCGAACCCAGAAATGTCACTCCTCTTCGAGATTGTGACGCCAAACAATAAAATTGTTTTAAACTACGGTGAAGAGATTGATTTCTATTTTATCGGTGCAATTGACAAATCAGACTATTCTTTAGCCACACAACGTCAATTAGACGTTTGGGCCGAGAAGTTAAACCTCAAGCGCCCAGGTTACAACACATTCAAGAATGTGGATGAAATCATGGAGTTTGTGGAAAACAATAAAGACTCAGAAGGCTTTGTTATCTATCACGACGGCGACAGAATGACAAAAATCAAGACAGACTGGTATCGAAAGATTCACTCACTCAAGAGCGAGCTTAGCTCCTTTGAGAAAGTTCTTGACTTTTATCTGGTCAACGGCATGAAAGGTTACGAAGAAACCCTCCAAGAGGTCACGGACACAATCGACTTTGAGGTATCGCAACAAGTTGCTCCAATGGTCTCGAAAATCTGTGACGCCATGAAACAGGTTCGCATGTTCGAAGCTCACGCCCGAAAATTCGTTGCAGACCAACCATTAACACGCTCAAAGAAAGACATTGTTCTGGAAATCTTTGAAAAATGGGGTCAAACAAATCGCGCCCACATGGTAATCTCATTACTTGATGGCAAAGAATTAACTACAAAAGATTATAAAAAACTCTTATTTCAAAAATCTAAATAAATGAGTAAAACAGACGCAGAATACAAAAGAATATACCGCCAAATCATGAAGGAGGGGGCTTGGAAAGATAATCGCACAGGAGTAAGAACAATCGCCACGACAGGGCTAACATTTACTCACTTTATGGAAGATGGATTTCCCGCACTTACCACAAAGAAACTTTTTTACAAAGCAGTGAAAGTAGAGCTTGAAGGGTTCATCAAAGGAATTACTTCAAAGAAGTGGTTTCAAGACAGGGGTTGTCGAATTTGGAATGAGTGGTGCAATCCACAAAAAGTTCCCTACTCCACCGACCCAGAGGTTCAAAAACAAATGGCTGCGGAAGATGACCTTGGCCCATGTATTTACGGAGCGGCTTGGAGGAATTTTCACGACCCAAATGCTTGCTATCCAGATGCCAAGAACTACGGAATCGACCAATTAAAGGGAATTGTTGACGCATTAAAAACAAATCCAAATGATAGGCGCATGATTTGCATGGCTTGGAATCCAGCTGGACTAAAACACGCAGCGTTGCCGCCGTGCCACTTTGGGTTTCAGGTAGTTGTCGTTGGTGATAGGCTCGACTTAATATGGAGCCAGAGAAGCGCGGACTTCTTTCTTGGTGTGCCATTCAACATTGCGAGTTATGCAACACTACTTCACCTTCTGTCCCTTGAGTCAGGCTTCAAGGCTGGGAAGCTTACAGGTAATTTCGGAGACATCCATATCTACGAAAACCACATGGACGCTCTGGACGAACAAAACTCGCGAAGTATGTTTGCAGCGCCAAGAATCAACACAGAAGATTTCACCTCAATTTTTAATTGGGAAGCTGGACAAACAAAGCTAGTGGATTATAATTCGCACTCAGCCATAAAGGGGACGGTGGCAGTTTAAACATCTTCGTACCAAGTTAATGTTGCCGTAACATCAGCGTCAGACCCACCACTCCTATAAGCGACAACAGAGAGGGTTGAATTTGGAGAAATTCTAGCCCTATATGGAGAAAGGTCAAAAAGCTTACTACCCTTCTCCTGAAGGGGGACTGCCACAATAGACCTTCCACCACTCACATTGTCAGAAGCAGTATCAACGTCAGTAAAGTAAGCTCCGCTAACATCATCAAAATCCCTATTTTCTGAAGTTGTTGCGTTTTCTCTTAGCTCAATAATTATATTCTTGTTGTTTTCCGACGCAACCCCCAAGAAGAGAGGTTGAAGTTCTCTCCCGTTAAGAGCTTCTCCAAGAAGCCCTTTGTTTCGAATAGTGAGGATATTAATGTGAGAACCATTAGGCACAGTTTTTGTATTGTATGCTGAAATAGAGTTTTCTACAGGAACCTCAAGTCCCTGCCTAAACCCAGCAATAGAAGAGCAGTAAACCGTAACACTAGATGCGGCATCTGGATTGGAGGCTTGAAGGCCGAGGTTAAATGAAGGATTCCCAAGGCTTGTAGCAGTATTCGAATTTGCATACTGCAAGATGTGAACAGGCTTAAGCACACCATCAACAGGGTCTTCGATAGAAAAAATAATTGCGCCATAACCTAAATACTGGTAATTTATTTGGTAAACATTTCCCTTTGTCGGGTCTAACTCTTCAAACGTATCACAAGACCAATCCTCTTGAGGGATTAACTCCCCGTATTGGTCTCTACCACTTTGGTCAATAGTAACAAGGCCAAAAGCAGAAGAAGAAGAGAATGAATTATTCCCAGACTTATTACCGACCTCATTGAACCAGAATGTAACAGTCTGGCCATTTTGCTCAGCACTAATATCATCAACATTATCGTTCAACCAAGTGGCGATTTCACTTGCTGTATAAGCAGTATCTCCAGAAGCGTCAGTTAAAGGAATGGTATATTCCACCCCGTCAATTTCAAACGTAGCATTCTCTGAACCTGAGGCGGCAATAGTTACAATTAATCTGCCAGTCTGAACCAATCCATGATATTTGTGCCAAATACCAAATTGAGTTCCATCATAACCAAAAGAAAGTTCATCGGTTTTATTAAATGCGCCCACAGACTGTTTGCATCCCTCTGCGCTGTCGGGAAATCTCGCGGCAAATCTTATTAAACCACCCTCTCCAGCTCTGTAATTCAAGAACCTTTTTGACATAAACTCTCCTTTTGACCCTTGAGTTAAGCCAGAAGTAACCTTCATCTCGTTAGCGGAGACAATTGCGTTACCACTTCCCGAAGATGAGGCATTCATATTTGGTGGATTTATATTGCGAGCAGGAATACACTGAACTACAGGCTCATTAACAGCAACAAGCCTTTCACCAAATACAGTCAGCGGGTCGGTGTAAGATGCGTCGCCCTCCCATTTTGTAGTTATTGGGTTATATTTATGAGAGTAACTCTTTTGCTCTTTTAGAGCGGGTGGTAGTGATGCGTTATTCATTTTTATTTTTATTTCTAATTAGATTGTGAAGTTTTCGGGTTTTGTGGTGGCTGAATCGCAAAAGACTTTAAATCCTGCAACAATTGAGCCACGTTTTTAAGTTCTGCGTGCATTGAGCCAATTTCAATGCGTATTTCTGTCCCTAATTCTGTTTGTCTTTGAAGGTCTTCTTTCATAGTGTTCATAGTTTTTTCATTTGTTGTGATGCGCTCTTTTAACAAATCTATGTCCGACTTGTTCGCTAGGTATTTCTTAGATTCTTCTATTTTTTCTAATCGCCCTGTAAGAGAGTTAATTTTTCCTTCAATCTCCTCGATAATTTTCTTACGAGATTCTTCTCCGTCTATAAGCTTCTTCGTCTTATACCTAGTGATAAGGGCGGAACCAATGATACCACCAAGAGCTATAGCACTTAAAATCAAAGCCAATACATCTTTTGCTAGTTTTATTTCGTCGCCCATTGTTAAAATCCCTACTCCTTAGTACACTGAAAGACAATTTATTTTTGGTTTTTCTTGCAAGTTGTACGAAAATTTGCTAATTTTGTCACAAATGAAAGCCCCTGAAATCAAAAACATTCATTTCCCTAACAGGAGAAGCCTTCAAACATCTCGCAAGAGGAAAGCTGAGGTAGGTGACACTGTCCGAATTGGAGTTCAGGGCATAGAGTTTGAGGGTTGCGAGGGGTTTGTTGTTTCTCGAAATGGGGCTTATTACTACATTCGCCCAAAATACTACAAACATCAAATTGAACTTTTCCGTCATGAATTTACTCTTTTACGAAAGAAAGCTTGATTTTCTGCACGAATTTTAGTATGCTTCTCTCATCACACAAAAACCATGATAGAAATTAAAAACAACAAAGGTCAAACCCTCAATCACAAATCTTTCACTTTTAGCGGCGGAGAGGTTCAAGTTAAATTAGACCCAGAAGGAAAAGCTTGGTTCTTTAAAGGGGTCGATGGGTACATAATTACTGCTCGCATTCGCTCCAGCGAAGACTTAATGGAGCTAGTTATGGCAACAGATGCTTTGCGCAGGGTAGCCAGAGCATTCTCCAGCAAGGCTGAAATTATATTAAAACTCGGCTATACTCCATACGCTCGCCAAGACAGAGTTTGTGATGCTGGTGAAGCTTTTGGAATGAAGGCTTTTGCGAATATCATCAACTCCCTTGGTTTTGAAGATGTGCTTGTCTTAGACCCACATTCCGACGTTGTTTGCGCAACAATCGACAGTTGCTACTCTATTGACATGTACGACATTGTTCGCTCTTGGATGGGGTCTATGGCTCGAACAGGTATCCCCGAACTAAACTTACACCTCGATGATTGGGACTTTATTTCTCCCGACGCTGGAGCAAACAAAAAGACAGCGAAGCTTGCAGGAGCATTTAAGAAAACAAGTTTCATTCGGGCCGATAAACTTAGAGATTGCACAAACGGAGAAATCCTTGAAACAGTTGTTTACGGCCAACCAAAGAAGAAAGTTATGATTTTTGACGACATTTGTGACGGAGGGATGACTTTCATCAAACTCGCTGAAGCCCTCCAAGCAAAAGGAGTTGAAGACATCAACCTTTATGTAACTCACGGAATATTTTCCAAAGGGCTACTCCCTCTTACTGAAGCAGGCATTAAGAGAATCTTCACAACCAACACCTTTAGAACAAAGGAAGAGTATTCCGAAGAGTTTGGCAATCTTGTTGGAGAACAATTATTTGTATTAGACATTATCTAAAAGAAAATGAATCCATTATTAGCAACAGATAGCTACAAACAAAGCCACTGCCAACAGTACCCAGAGGGTACGGAAATGGTATATTCCAACCTAACGCCGCGCTCTACTAAGTACGCCCCAAAAGCTGAAGGAGCAGACGATAAGGTTGTCAGTATCGGCATTCAGTTTTTTGTCAAAGAATTTTTGATTGCGCGGTTTAATAAATACTTTTTCAACCGCCCTAAAAAAGAAGTGATTGCAGAGTATGAGCGAGTCATGCGAGCACACCTTGGCAACGACGGGGTCGGCGTAGACAAAATCGCCGCGTTGCATGATTTGGGCTATTTACCAATCTGCATTCGCGCACTCCCAGAAGGTTCCGTAGTGAAAGCTGGAGTTCCAGTTATGACCATTTACAACCTTTTGCCTGAATTTTACTGGTTGACAAATTATCTTGAGACAATCCTCGCAGGCTACACATGGAAGGCGTCCACAAGCGCTACAACAGCTCGAAAATACAAACAAATCGCACTTAAGTATGCTGCTCCAGAAGAGCGTCCAGCGGTCGATGTTCAAGGACACGACTTCTCCTTTAGAGGAATGACGTTTCTTGATGACGCTGGAATGAGCGGCTTAGGTCACCTTCTCAACTTCATTGGAACGGACACTATCGCGGCAATTCCATATATTGAGGATTACTACAATTCCGAAGTCGGAAAAGATTTTGTCGCAATCTCTGTGCCAGCTACAGAACACAGCGTACAAAGTCTTAGAGCAGACTACTCTGGAGAAGAGCCAGATGAACTCGAAAGCATTCGAGAATTAATTGAAGACATCTACCCAGAGAATATCGTATCCATTGTTGCAGACACGTTTGACTTCTGGAATATGATTACAGTCAACGCTCGAATATTAAAGCCAAAGATTCTCGCTCGAACTGGAGAAGCTCCATTTCCACGGGTAGTTTTCCGTCCAGACAGCGGAAATCCAGTAGACGTTCTTTGCGGAAAAGCAAAGGAAGTTGAAAATCTCACAGAAAATTCCGTATCGACAGCGGCGTTCGAAGGCTTCACGTACGTCAAAAACAAAGGTAAGTTCTTCCAAATCATCAATAAATATCCAGCGAGTAATTCTGTAAGCTGGAGAGAGGTGACAGAAGAACTGACAGAGCAGGAAGAAGCCGAGCTTAATGGCGCGGTTGAAACGCTCTGGAATATTTTTGGCGGTACTGTGAATAGCGAAGGTAATCGACTCATGGATTCTCACGTTGGCCTTATTTATGGTGACTCCATCACTCTTGAGCGTGCAGAAATCATCTTCCGCCGCCTAAAAGCAAAAGGGTTCAGCACATTGAATGTCGTTCTTGGTATTGGTTCTTTCACCTATCAATGCGTAACTCGCGACACTTATGGTTATGCTGTAAAAGCTACAGCGGGAATTGTTTATGGCGATGAAAAATTCATCTACAAAGCACCAAAGACAGACACTGGAGGCTTCAAGAAGTCTGCTCGCGGATTCCTTGCGGTTCGCAAAGACGAAAGTGGAGAATACTACTTAGTAGACAAACTCTCCTTTAAAGAGTCTGAGAAAAACACAGAACTTGATGTTGTTTTCTTCAACGGTGAGCTTCGTCGAGATGAAAACTTCGCAGATATTCGCAAACGCTACCAAAAGACTCTATGAGTGATTCAGGGTACGAGGTAAGGAACGGGTTGATTGGGCTACAAAGCTCAGTCACCGTTTCCTTGTCTCCTGAAGAACTGCAAGACCTCAAAAAAACAATCAATTTAATTATAGCGGGAAACGAACAAGGCAAGTCGAAAGACATAGAAACACTGAACAGGGTAAGTTCAGCTCACAGGCAAGCCGAACACCTTTACAATTGCAAAGTGAAATGTTGGTACAACCCAACATCAGGAAAACTCATAAGAATTGAACAGATATGAAAATCGCATTAGTAGGAGCGCATTGCACAGGAAAAACCACACTAGCTCAGGCTTTAGAAACAAAAATGGGCTTCCCATTTCTAAAACTAGATGAGGCTGCGAAACTTGGGGCGGAATTGGCGCCAAATCTTAGACTAGATAAAATTCCAACAGATAAGCAGCGCGACCTTCAGCGAGCATTTTACAAAAATGCACAAAAGCTTCAGGACAGCGAAGGCCCATTCATCCTCGACTGCTGTTCACTAACTTGCATTCCATATAGAAAGCTACTTAACACACCATTCCAGCTTGGCACAGACGCACTAGAATCAATAAACAGCGCAAGGCAGCTCGATTTCATTTTCTATCTTCCGCCAGAAATTCCATATAAAGCTGAAAACTTTCGACCCAAAGCCCCTGAGACGAGAAGTTATATTGACAAGGAAATACTTCACCTTCTTGATTCAGAAGAGATACCATACACTACACTACATGGCACAGTAAAACAGAGAGTTGAGCAAATTTTTTCGACAATCAACTACAAACAAAGCCAAGAAATAGTCAAAAAAAAGGGTGCTTACATTGCATTTGAGGGGCTTCCTGGCAGCGGGAAGACCACACAAATTGAAATGCTAAAAAACAGACTAGAAGGTCTTGGGTACAAAACTCATGTATGCGAGAGAACATTCACCGAAGAGAAAAAAAATAGAATTTTTGAACTGTATAAAGATACAAAAAACAATGCCAAAGAACTTTTAGAACTCCACGTTCAGGCATTTCGGGAGCAGGAGTGGAAAAATCAAGTCCCACAAAGATTGAGGGATGGCGAGATTGTAATCACAGACAGGCACATAGCCACAGTCACAACATTTCACGAAGCCCTTGGAATTATTCCGCGAGAAGAAATATTACAGTCAATCGGAGACATACTCAGACCAAGTAAAACAATTTATATAGACATCCCTCCCGCCTTGGCAATTTCAAGGATTATCGAGCGCGGAGAAGAAAAAGAAACTCCAGCAAAGAAAGACTTCTTAGTTCAATCTGAAGTGCGCAGAAATTACCAACACTGGCTCAAGAGTGCGGTGGGAGCAATTAGCGTGTGCGGCTCGCAAAACCAAAAAAGAATCCATGAAAATATTATGGATGCCCTGAAGTTCGAGCCAGACTTCTCGGCGGTAGTTGAGGCAAGCAAACATATTGAAAGAATGTACTCTCGCCAAAAAACAACCCCAATTTGGGGGGAAAGTGAAATACTCCTCGACTTGCAGTATCAAGTTGGGCAAATGGCGAGGAATTATCTTCAAACACACAGATTATGTCACGAAAAAATTGAAGAGCCACAAAAAGAGCTTGCATTAGATATTAGTGATGTGATATACTTATCTTCTCTTTTAGCAGGGAAGAGAGGAATTGACCTCAATGAAGCATTTTCCGCACACACGAAAGTTGAAGCAGAAAAAATCAACAAAAGAGTGAATGAAGTAAACAAAGACAAATGAAATTAAAAAGTTCAAAAGAGCAAATCCCCTACAAACACCGCCCTTGGATTGGCGTTGACCTTGACGGGACTCTCGCCTACTATCAAAGCGGTGACGGAGTAGATTCAATTGGCGCCCCAATCCCTAAAATGAAGGATAGGGTTGTAAAGTGGGTTTTAGCGGGAGAGCGCGTAAAAATCATGACAGCTCGCGCATGCCAACAACCATACAAAGACGAATTGGTTGCACAGATTAAAGAGTGGCTAAAACTCCACTTTCCAGTCTACTGTCACGACATTGAAGTGACGAATGAAAAAGATTTTCTTATGAAAGTTCTGTATGACGACAGAGCGGTACAAGTATTAGCAAACACAGGAGATATAGTTGGCGGTGAACATCTTAGATAATGTTAGAAAATGGCTAAACAGAAGGCCAGTAAAGGTAGACAAATTCGAGTTAATCTCGAATCAAGACAGGTTTTATGCCTACAAAATCTCAGTCTACAAACGTGAAGAGGTTATCGTAAAGAAAGGCTTAATTGAAAGCACCTTTATTCAAACGATGGATAATCCAGAAATTGTTGCCAAGTTTCGCTGCGGAAAAGATGGCGAAGATTGCGCAATGGAACTCGTCGCGAAGTTAGCAGCATCACAAAAAATCATCTAATGAAAGCATTCATTCTTATTACGTTAGCCCTCTTATGTGGAGGGTGTTTAACACAGTCTGAGCAAGTCTCGCTTCAAGAAGCTCCCATTTCTCGAATAGGCATGGGCAATGATTCTCACAGAGCTAACGCAAAAAAGCTTGGGATTCCCTACGTGGATTATCTCCACATGCACAATACTGGTAAAGTGAGAGCCACTAAATCACGAATTGTACATTATCACAGGTTTGAATTGCGATGAAGTGTAAATCGTCAAATTAGACATTGACAATTACATAGGCTTTGCTGTACAATGGGAAGACTTAAAAAAATAAAACAAATAATACCATACACCATTCATCTACGGAGCTATAGAAAAGGTTAAAAGCAAGTGAGCAACTCTTACGAAATCAAATTCACAGAAGAAAGAATTCGCCAATTAGAGCAAATCAAAAAAAGTCGTCCCAAGAAGTTAATTCTGACTCCAAGATTTTTATTTGAGTTTGATTCCCCAAACAACACAATTAACAGCTTCATAGATTTTGGAGCATCGGATATTTTTACCCCAGACGAGCTTGCAGAAGCTATAATCTCAAAACTCAATGGCAGACTCTCTCAACTTCGTGGCGAAAACGCTAGAATTTAAAGCTATGGAAAAAGGCTCGAAAAGTTTATTCCCATTAAAAACTCTTGAAGAGGGTAGATTTTACGAAATCGACGCTCGAAACTTTGGTGTAGGGTTATACATTGGAGAAGGGAAGTTTCTTGGGGCGAGAGAAAGCTTTGGGGATATTTTTTTATTCCCAGAGGAGCATGAGGACGCACCCTACCTCGGAACGGTGAGAGTCATAAGAAAAACTAACTTAAAACTAGAGAAGGATGCGGAAGAGTACGAAGAGGAAGAAATTATAAACATGCTTCGCGAACTTGGAAAGGAAATAGAAGATGAATAACTTACTAGCAAATACAAAAACCTACCTAGTTGGCCACATGCAGTATGTTGAAGGCCGAAACTGGAGAGAAGAAGTAACAGAGAAGCTGTCAAAGATAAATGTTAAGTGCTTTGACCCATACAAAAAACCATTTATTGAAGAGGTTAAAGAGGATGAGGAAACCCGCGAGACTCTTGACAAGTGGATGCGCTCAAAACAATATGATAGGGTTGCCGAACGACTCAAAGCGGTAAGAGCGTACGACCTCAACCTTGTTGACCGCTCAGATTTTATTGTAGCTCACCTTGTCCCTGAAGTTGCGAGCTGGGGAAGTGCGGAAGAAATCACAACTGCGGTGCGTTGCCGCAAGCCTATTTTTGTCAGCATGGAAGGCGGGAAAGAAAAAACTCCACTCTGGATGATGGGAATGTTTCCACACAAATACATTTACGATTCAGTGGACGAGATTGTGGATGTGCTTTATGCAATTAATGATGGAACACAGCCTATCGACTCAGATAGGTGGAGACTTCTAAAACCTGAATATAGATAAGATGGGCTGGGAAATAAACTTCATAATATTTGTTGCATGCTCTTACCTAGTTTATAGGAAATGGGCTTGACAGAAATCACTGTAATATAGTAAAATAAAAATCATGAATAACAGAGTATCAAAAAAATTACGCAAAATCTTTAATCCGTCGAAAGACAACCCTCGAAGTGTTCGAGCGTATCGCATAGCAAAGCGACAATACAACTCAATGGAAATTGGCGAACGCACCAAATTTCTCTCATCCCTCAACACAATCCAAAACTCAGCACGATAACAGCATGTCCGAAGAAACAGAAAAAAAAGAAAGCAAGTGGGAACGCCGCGAACTTGGGGCGCTCTGGAGAAAACAGGGTGCAAACCAAAAGTACCTTTCGGGATTTATTAAAATCGGCGACGAGCTTGAAGAAGTTCGCGTAGACATGATTGTCTTCGCCAACAAGCATAAACACAAAAACTCCAAAGCTCCAGATTTTGTAATTTATGAATCAGAGGCTCCAAAGCGGCGGAGCACAAACAATGAAGAGTCAGAGCCTATAAATCAGGAAGATGACGGAACCTCAGAACTAATGGAAGACTGATGGAAATAGAACACGCCTTAGTAACAAGTTCTGCTTTGCCTGACCAAATTAGGGCGAGCGAAAACTTTGTCGAGTTAGACCAAGACCAACTTAGAGACTTAGTAGATTACTCTCGAACCATCGAGCCAAAGAGCAGCAAAGAAAAACTTATGGTTCTAGTTGTTGCTCATGGGACTCCTGAACAAGAAGCTGCCGAAAAAGCTCGCCTCGAAGAAGAGGAGAAAAGAAAGGCTGCTCTTGAAGAAGAGGAGCTCAAAAAAGAAGAGCAGAGAGAACAACAAGAGCGCGACCAAGCTCGTCGCCGAGCGCGCTCAAAGGAATTATTCAATGGACTCTACGGAAGATAACGCAAAGCAAGCTCACAAAGATGAATAGCGCAACAGAAACAAAAGTTCAGTACATCCTCAAAAAGTGTGCCGAAAAAGGCGTGAATGACCTTTTTGTCGAAGAAATGCTTGATAAGCAAGATGGTTTGGAGGATTTTGAGTACGTTGTAATTTACAATCAGCGAGGTGACGTTGCCACAGTTAGCGAGGACACATCCCTTCTTGAGCCTGCTCGATATATTCCAAAATGGACAAAAGAAACGAAAGCTTGGGCAAAGGCAGAAGGCTTTTCTAAAGAACAAATCAAAAATCAAGACTTAATCAGAGAAGCGCCCCCCAAAGAAATCGCAAACTTTTTTGCAACACCTCCTCTCATCAGCGTGTAATCAAGCGAAAGAACTTGACTTTTCTTACTGTATAAGAAATAATATCCTCATTTAATGAATGTAAAGGTTAAAAAAGAAACCCTTGGAGCAAAACTCCCAGAACGCAATAAAGATGGAGTGTGTTTCAATCTCTTTGCAAGAAGCTCGGCTTGGTCACCCTCCGACTTAATTGGCAAATATACGGAATACAGGACGGGAGTGTCCTTTAAAGTACCAAAAGGATATGTGGGAGTAGTGATTCCTCACGACGAAATACACAGGACTCATCACTTTCTTAGAAACTCACTTACAGTCATCGACCATACGAACAACAAAGAAGTCTCTCTCAGGTTTGCTCCAGACCCATCAAGAATGGCTTACAAGGTTGGAGATGTAATAGCGAAAATATTTTTCGTAAAAGCAGCGCCAGTTGAATTAGAAGAAATCAAATAATGCCCGAAAACAAACCCTCCCCCTTAAAAGAAGAAGCAATCCGAGCAAACGGAGAATTTCAAAAAATAGCAGAATCAAAAAAATACAAGGTTCGCTATCCCTCAAAGAAGGTTTCTGCGGAGCTGTACGTATCCTTATACTTGAAGGGTCAGGATGCAAGCACTAAGCTAGACCGTGAGGTAGCTGTAGACGTAAAGGCATTTAAGAAGCCCAAGGGAAGAAATAATGGTTGGGTTTGGATAGAGGTGAAAAATGTTCGCGGCCAAGACGGTTGGATAAACGGAGAGTCCAATTTTGTCGCTTTCGAGAGAGAGAAGGATTTTATCCTAATCCCGCGAACACAAGTCCTCCATTTAGTCAATTCAAAAGTTAGGTTCGACCTTGGACTTGTTAATTCTGCGCACCAAGCTAAATATAGAGTCTATCAACGCAAAGGTCGTCGCGACCAAATTGCTCAGGTGAAAATTTCAGATTTACTCAAACTCAACAACGTATCCATTTGGAAAAAACTATGACAAATAAAGAAGTATATGTAGTAACGCGCCGAAATAGGCGGATTGAACCTAATAATTACGAAGCTGAAGAGGACGCTCGCTCAAGAGCAAATAGCCTTGCTTCGATGTTGAGAGTCTTTGACCCGAATGACCTTAACACCATTCGTATAGTCAAAACTCAATACCCAAACACGGTAACGTAATGAACGACGCAATAGACTATTCTCTCAACAAGTTCATGCCATTTGTGGCTCTGACGCTTGTTGTATTTTTAAGCTTTGGGGTTATGGCTTGGCAACCTTACTTAATTTTACTAATAGCAGGTTACGCCGCGAAATTCCACTTTGAGGAAGGCTATTCGGTAGCGTACTGCGAGGAGAATGACTTGCTGGACGATGACTGATGCTGAGATAATAGCCGCTGTACTCTTTGTGGCATCAGTCTGTCTTGTGATGATAAACAAAGCGAGGCTTGACTCATTTCGAGCAGAAAAGAGAATATATCTTTCCCAAATAAAGAGTAGGGAGGTTTTATTGGGACACGCTCTCGAAAAACTAGCTCCATATATCGACGGCTTAGGTGTAGACCCACGAACAGCTCAATTTTTAGGGCAACCCATAGACTTCATTTCGTTTGGCGAGGACGAAATCACCTTCATTGAAGTTAAAAGTGGCAAATCACAACTTTCAAAAAAACAGAGAAGAATCCGCGAGCTTGTTAAGGAAAAAAAAGTGAACTGGAAAGAGGTGAGGTTACCAAAATCTCATTAACATTATGACACTCATGGCAAGAACATCAAAAAAACAAACACCAAAAACAAGACAAAGAAAAACCCCGCGAAAAGCGGCGGTTAAGGAGTTAGATATTAACGACATTGATATTCCGCAACTCAAGCAGACAATTACCATTCAAAGTAAAAAACTGGATGAAAAGCAATTGAGATTCCTCGAAAAATCCCTCCACGAGGACACAAACTTAATGTTTGTCGTTGGCCCCGCTGGAGCAGCAAAAACATACATGGCAGTTTATTCAGCTTTACGAATTTTAAGTAGTGACGACAATATGGACTTACTCTACATTAGAAGTCCAATTGAAGCATCGGAAAGAAGCTTAGGATTTTTGCCAGGAAATGTTGAAGAAAAGTTCGACCCTTACCTCTGGCCCCTTCAAGACAAATTAGACGAATTTCTTCCTAAAGAAAAGTCTGACCAATCGGAGCTTTTGAAAGCGGGGAGGATTACTGGTATGCCAAATTGCTTTTTGCGAGGAGCAGACTGGAAAAATAAAGTCGTTGTTTGCGACGAAGCTCAAAACTTCACCTACGAAGAATTAAAAACTTTAGTTACCAGAGTTGGTGAAAATTCTCGTTTATTTTTATGTGGGGATTTAATGCAATCTGACATTGGCAGAAAAAGTGGACTCAAGGAAGTTATGGGAGTATTCTCTGGCAAGAGATGGGCTAATAGCAGGAAATGCCATACATTCGAGTTTGATGTAAAGGATATTAAACGCTGTGAATTTGTCATGGAAGCGGTTCAAAGCTTCATAGACCACGAAATAGAAAGGGACAAAGTCAATGGACGCTAATCTTCCAACTAAGCTTATCGGCCAAGTGCTTCAAGCTCACATTAATAACAGAGAAGAACTCGTAAAAAAAATCAAGGAAGGAGCGGAAGGAAGCTTGACAACTGACACGTCTCATGAGATAATTCAACTCGAAGAATCGTTAGAAATTCTTGATTCAAAAATCGCAGCAATTGAGTACACTTATAACTACGTTGATTTAATGCTCAAAAAAGCCATCAAAGAAAAAGAAAAAGAAAAATTACAACCAGCATGACCGTAAAACAACAACTTCCCTACTTCGCAAACAAAGAAGAATCAGGACAAAGGATTCGACAAATATGCCCAAGGGCTACAGACCTTGAAGTATGTAAAATTAGAAACCTTGCAACAGAGCTATTTGCGTTGAAAGCGGTAAGGCACGACCCCTTTAAACTAAAGGGGACGAGTTTTAAGGGTATTGATGGGAATAGGCACGATGTGGCCTACGTCATAAATGCGAAAACGAAAAATAAGTACGAGGTAGACAAATACTCCTTTGACGAAATTATCGGCATGGATATTGGTCACGTTTTCCCTCGCAGCAAACAGCGAACCGTATTGGCTTACCTAATGCAGTTGAGCGAAATGGGCGATACACTCAACGAGTGTCAAGCGAACATTATAGCCAGCGACACAGCAATTTCAGCCCTAGATATGTTAAAACAATGAGTGCAGGAAAAGGCGATAAACCCAGAAACAATTCCTCTAAGAAATTTAGAGACAACTACGAGAAAATAAATTGGAATGCAAACAAGAACACTGAAAAACGGCGAGTTCTCTTACAACGAGGAGAAGAACACATTCACAATAATAGACAAAGATGGGAACAAAGTAACACTGAGTAAAGTTTACGCTTATGCTTTTCAGCGCTTCCTTGTGAGCATTTCTCAAAAATGGAAACCATTAACAAGAAAAACTCAAAAAGTGAATGCGAAAAAGCCAAACAAGGCTGAAGTAAAGGTTGAGGAAGACGACCCTCGCCAGCAATTTCTCAACTTTGACAATGCAGAAAGGGAGCTTTCAGAGTTAGGAATAAGTGAATAAGAAATTTTACACAGGTGTTGGGTCAAGAGATTGTCCAGAAAGGTATTTTTTATTGCTTAAAAAATAACATCCACGGAGTAGCAGTTTACAATATTGGCATCGAGTCAGATATTGAGCGATTCGAAAACGAAGTAATCTTACCACTAAGCAAATAATTCAACACAAAATCAAATTCAAAAATGACGACATTCCTAAAACTTCTTGACATGTGGAACGATAACAAGTATATTGAACTCGGCTGCATAATCGAAGACGAAAACTGGAAGCCAGCGCGAGTTGCAGAATTTTGCAACTATATGGCCAAGAACGCTGGCATACAATCATTAGAGCAACTTTACAAATTTTTATGAACGACGAAACGCTGACAGTAGGAGACATAAGAAAGCTTATTGATGGGGTTCCCGACGAAGCGATTATTGGGTTCCCTGATTATTACAAAGGTGCGAGAATTTCTGGATACAAAAAAAGCAAGGCTTGGAGGTTCCCAAATCGGGAACTTCCTTCTGAAACAAAAGCAATAGTTATTACGAAACATGAACCAAATCCCAAAACCATTTAATTTAACTGAATCCACGCTAACTGAACTCAAGAAAACACTCATTACTACAGACGGGAAAGGCAAGCGGGCTAAGGAAGCTGCTCTTATGGAAATCGTAAGGCGGGTTGTCGAAACCGCAGATGGCCGCAAAATTAATTGACAAACCACAATTAATACAATAGTCTACAACCATGAACTACCCAAAAGAACTGTTCAAAGTTACCAAAAAAGGTAAACTTCACAAATTCACATTCAAGCACGAGTTTGACCCTGTAAACAAAGACTCAGCCTACAGCAACTTTTTTTATTACGAAAACAAAGAGTGCAACCTTGTGACACTGAATGTAGTCACAGACATTGGAAAAACATATTTTCTTACCGCCGAAGAAGCAAGGGACGATAGGCTCCGCAAAAACGAGGTAGAAATAAAAGACCTGAAAGACAGAATAAAAAAACTTGAAAACTCTATTGCCGAAATAAAGAAACTGCCATGAAGTTGGAAGAAATCAAAAATACTCGCGACAATTACTTCAAAACACTGGCGTACCTCGAAGCTCGCCTAGAGAAACTTGACAACGAAGCGTCAAAAGAAATATTTAAACACTTCTGCATCCCAGTTTTCGCTATCAGGTTTTACAACAACCACATCACCAATGGCGGCGCGTTCTCTCTCCGAGGGTTAGACGACCACATAAATCGTTATTTTTACTACACAAACAAGACTCGCGAATTAAAAATCTCCAAAGACGGCGAAAGGCTTCATGTCTACCGCCAAGATTGCTCTGGAGAGCGTAGAGACTACGACGTAAATATGGATTTATTACTTGACGAGAAGAAATTCAATCACTATATTAGTGAGATAAGCAAAGAAATCAAAAAACAAAAAGAGGAAAACGCCGAAAATAAGCGCAAAGAAACCCTCGAAAAAATCAACAAAGAAAAACAGCTATACGCAGAACTTCACGCAAAATATGGCGCGCAAAATTAACATCACAAAACGAGCAGATGGAAAGTTCGACGAGGTTTCATTTGAGCTCCTCGGCAAAAACAACAAAACTCAAACAACAAAACTCAACACCCCCCTCCTTAATAAGCAGAAAGTTTCCGACGAACAGCTTCAAAAGATAATTGCTGCATACAGGAGAATGGTTTCTCTTGTAAAAAGGGCTGCGTCACTAGACATCAACAAACAAAAACCAAGAATCAAAAGACTGGCAGACTTACACAGGGAAGCAGAGTTTGAATTACAAGAAGCGTGGAATTTTCCGCGAGACGCTCGATTTCATAAATATTGGTACAGATTTCCCCATTGCACTTGTCCCAAGTTGGACAATATAGATGCTTGGGGAACAGACCGAGCAGTAATCAACTCAAACTGCCCCATACACGGACAAGTATAATGAGTAGAGAAATTACAGACATCACAATTGCCAAAAAGTACATCAATAAAGCTAAAAACGCGAAAAAGGACAAGATTGAGTTTTCTCTTTCGCTTCTTCAATTTGCGGCTTTAATGAGGGAAACTAGGTGTGCGTACACAGGCATTGAACTAACCTACCAAAAAGACCACATTCCCCAGCCTACTGATATTACTATCGACAGGATAGATAATACCAAGGGATACGTAAAGGGAAATGTCGTGGCAACATGCTTTGCGGCAAATAACATCAAATCTTTTTGGGAAAACCCAAGCAAGCTCCTAACTTATGATGATGTCAAAAAAATGATTCGTAGGCTAGACAGAATTAAAGTGAAAAAATGTACGAAATCGTAAAAAGCGGCGCAAATTGCCTTTTGTGTAAAAAAGAGTTCCTTGGCCTCGAACACGGCGACCCAAGAAGAGGCAAGCTCAAGTACAAGGTTATCAGCACAATAGGTATTAGCTTTGAGCCAGACTGTCTAGGTAAAGCTACAGAAGTGAAGACGGGTACAGGTAAGACTTATCAATTCAAGGAATCGCCAGAGCAGTTCGAGCAAAAGGTTATCAACGCCATGAGAAAAGGTTCGCTCCAGTTATAATAGAATTAGATATAGCCTTGCTATTCAAATGGAGGAAGCAAGAACCTCATCGTGGCGACATAATGCTATAAACTGTGTAACTCAAGCATGAATATTATCAGATTAATTGTTCGCCGCCTTACAAGATGGGCGTGGGATGAAGTAAAAAACCCAAGCAACGACAAAAAAGTTCTTAAATTTCTCGACAAATATTGTATGGGGTTCAAGGTCAAGAACGAAGCAGGTCAATATCGAGCGTACTATCGTTGCGACAACGGCATATACGATGCAGTATTAACAGTAATAGAAGAAGACAGTGAATATCTTAAGGTTAAGAAAGAGGTATAGAGTCAAAGAAGAAAATGGCCGCTTTTACCCAGAATTCAGAACATTTTTTATTTGGCACAGGTTCAAGTGGATTCATAAACTTGAATCATATACCATCTCATTCGACAACAATAAACATGCCGCGCATTTCGTCAACATGTGCAGAAGCGAGGGTCACGCAAAACACATAAAATGGATATATGAAATTCGCGAACAACTTGAAACAGCTTTTAAAATAGCAAATGAAAACAACGACGAAAAACCCAAAACGATTAGCGAACAACTTGATTCTATTTTCCTAAAACTACTAAAAGTTAAAACCTTTAACGGAATGTTTTGCAAATGAGCGTAGAATGGAAAAGAAACGTCGAAGTAATCGACGAAATTTGGAAACACGCTTGACAACATTGCGGCATTCTGCAATAATACAACCATGATAAACGAAATCAAAGGAAATTTACTAAACTTCCCCGCTGACATTAATGTCGCGGCTCATTCAGCTAATTGTCAAAACACAATGGGTTCTGGCATAGCTCTACAAGTAAGGCAACGCTTCCCAAAAGCTTGGGAGGCGGATTGCCGAGCCGCAGAAGTAGGGGGCAATAGATTGGGAAATATTTCACACGCTTTCATTTCCCCAAAAGGCACTCTCGCTAAAGGCGCGAAGGCTATTTTCAATCTTTACACTCAAGATGGGTTTGGCGCAAATGGTCGATTCGTCAACTACGAAGCCTTTTATGTTGCCCTTGAAAAAATGGTTGAGAAACTTAAGAGCTATGAAGATATGTCTAACGGAGAATGGATTCCCCACGTCGGCGTACCAAGGTACATTTCTGCGGATAGAGCGGGAGGCTCATGGAATGTCATCAAAGCAATGCTTATAGATGTGTTTGCAAAAAACGAACTAAGCTTGACAATTGTCGAGTTTGACCCCAATCAAGCTTAATTCAACGAATAACTCAATACAACAATCCAGTAACAGCTCCACATTTGCACAGTAAAACAATGGACTTACAAGAATTATTACAAACCTCACCAGAGAATCTGGCTCAGAAACAAATGGAAGCACTTAAAAATGTCAAAGAGTAAAATATTCGCATCATTCATAGTTTGTCCCATTGCAAACGGCAAAATCGCCGCAACAACTCGCCCACTCGACAAGGGCAAAGGAATGAAGATTGGATTGCCAGGAGGCAAGTTAGAAGCTGGCGAAACTTCCGTGCAAGCCGCAATGCGTGAATCCTACGAAGAAGGTTGGCACATTAGCTTGGCAACCAAAGAGCCGTTCTTTCTTTATGATATAAAAGAGGGGATGACAATTGCTTGGCATCTCGGCCAATTCGCAAGCCAGCTTGACGTTTACAAAGAAAGCCACCGAATTTCTCCAGTAGAAGCGACACTTAAGCAAGTCATCCAATCTGGTTTTGGCAACGATAAAGCTATGGAGGCTTACGCCAATTCCCTTACAAATGTAGCAGAATGGGTTAGGAACATCTAATGTGCGGAGCAGTTGTAACCATCGTTTTTGTTATAGTTCTTTTGGCTTGGGCCACATACTCTTCAAATCTGGAGGATAATAAGCCAAGTGGCAAAGTAGCAATCATAATCCAAGGCGACCAAGCAGTCTACGCTCAATATGAAGATTCGCTGGGCGAATGGCATTATTTTACTTGGGAGGGAAGTGTTCCACAAAAATATAAATTTGAGACTTTACAACAAGCCGAAAATTTCCTAAAATACCAAAACATAGTAAAAATCATCACATCAAAAAAGGTCATCAATTATGAAGACATTAAGCACGAAAACAAAATTTGAAAATTATCAAGCCAAAGTCGTCAAACTAAGCGACTTTATTCCACACCCGAACGCAGACCGACTGCATATTGCGGTTGTTGACTTTCAAAACGTCATCACAAGCAAAGAACAAAAAGCTGGAGACTTATGCGTATTCTTTCCCGTTGAATGCGCAATCAACAAAGACTTCCTAAAGTTTTCTAACTTGTTTGACAAGCCTGAGCTAAATGCAGACCCAACAAAGAAGGGTTACATCAACAAGCATGGTCGCATTCGTTGCACTAACTTTCGCGGCACTGCGTCAGAAGGCTACTTACATCCACTTTCAAAAGTGAATGATTGGCTGGCAAATATCGGAGAATCTGAAATCTCAGAAAAGGACATTGGAACAACCTTTGACACAATCGGCAAAACCCCTTTTGTCACAAAGTACATTCCAGCCTACAATAAGCAAGCAAAGGAAGCTGGCCAAGGCAAATCCAAAAATGGTGAAAAAGAAAATAAACGCTTAGTTGAAGGTCAATTCCATTTTCACGGAGACACAAGCCATTTGAAGAAAAACCTCCATACAATCAATCCAGAAGATTTGATTTCCGTTCAATACAAATACCACGGCTCAGCATTTTCATGCGGCAACCTTCTCACTAAGAAAAAACTTAGCCTGATAAGCAAAGCGGCATACTGGCTTGCAAAAGCTTTTGGGGTGGAAGTGAACGACAAAGAGTACAACTACCTCTGGTCTTCAAGAAGGGTTATTAAAAACCCAAATCACAACTCCTTTATCAACAAGGATGACGCTTGGACGAAAACAGCTCTTAGTCTTACAGGCAAGATTGAAAGAGGTATCACAATTTATGGCGAAATAGTTGGATTCAAGCCCAATGGAGCGCCAATGCAAAAAATGGGCGGAAAAGCCTTCGACTACGGCTGCGAACAAGGCGAGAGTGAGCTATATGTTTACCGCATTACCCACACAGACCAATTTGGTTCTGTTCGTGAGTTTTCTGTGCCGCAAATCGAACGCTACTGCGCCCAATACGACTTAAAACCATGCCACACCTTTTTCTTTGGTAGGGCAGACACCCTCGTTCCATTCTCAGGCGTTGTTCATTCAGACGCAACTCGCGTTATCACGGAGGGCGATGTAGAGGATGCGAAAAACAAATGGAGGAAAGAGCTTCTCGACTTCATGGTAACTCACTACAACGAGAAGGATTGTTTTATTTGCGAAAATAAGCTTCCAGAAGAAGGCGTTGTAGTTCGCAAAGACGACAAAACATTCTCAGCATACAAACTCAAAAGCATTCGCTTCCTAGAACATGAAACTATCGAACTCGATAGCGAAACCGCCGAAGTCCCAGATGACGATAAGGCGGAAGAAGAGTGATTACTTGAACATCGTCTTCACCCTGCGGGGTGAAGATGATGTGAGTAGTACCCTTTCCCTTATGTTAAGAGAGGAAGAGGCTTTTAACATGCAAAGGTTTACTCAAGCATTTGGCCATGTTGGAGAGGACGCTCTTGGGAAACTCGCAAAAACACAAAAGGAACAACGAAAGAAACAATCTCAAATATGCAAGTCTCAGTCTTAGAGAAAAAAGAAGCAACGCTTCCCGAATACGAGCAAAAAAGAGTGGTTAGAGAGTATTTGTCCAAACTGCTTTATAAAAATCTTAATGATGATGATTTTTTTTCACCCAATGGTGAGATTCTCGAAGTTAGAAACCAGCCCATTTTTAATTTAAACTCAACTTATACAAGATTGGCCACAAAAGAAGAGAGCGAGCTTTACTCTGCGGTAAACATTATTCACGCCGAAATGGAAAAGTCCGAAAAGTGAACGCGGTTGAGCCAAATATATGAAATACGTTGCAATAATATTAATGCTCTTCGCGGCGGTGTGCCACGGACACCACCATTTCACCTCCCAAGAGTTCTCAGACCCCGTTGTAGTCCATAAATTTGAGATAAAAAATGGTGCAAATTTTCTCTCTTGGGGAATGTATGAAGACCCACTTCACATGGGAGATGTAGACGCAGTTGACGGCGTTTTCATCAAGCCAACATTGGGCATTTATGACGAGCTTGAACCAGACATTTTTGCTCAACAACCGTGCCTCTTAATATCCAGAGAGGAAGACGAAATTGGCAAATATTACAGCATCGTAGGCAATACCGCGGATTCAATCCAAATCTCCGACCCAAACCACACGTTTGAAGTGGGCGATTTTATTTCGGTGGTTTACGCGACCAGATTAAAGGACATATTTTTTGAAGTTCACGATAACATAGACCGATTCGACCAACTGATAACGTGGTCTGGAGTGGGCTGGAAATCCTACAGCTACATCAATGGTCAATGGTACACAGCAGGAACGCGAGCAGACCAAGGCGACACGATAATTTATCCAAACCAAGGATTCGTTTACCTTCGCAACAAGCCTGACGGCTTTACATTCTGGCAAGCTGGCAACGCAAACCTATTTGCTAAATTAAAAATACCAAATAAAGGAAAAAAAATACTTTCAGCAAACCCATTCCCTGTTGATGCGTCCCTAAATGAGCTGATTGGAAATTTTAATCTAAAAAAAATAAACTCAATCACACAGGCTGATAAAATCGCACTGTGGCAAAGTGGAGGGTTTTGGAAAATCTTCTACCACAACGGAACTGAATGGGTGGACGAAGGAAATCAACCGAACGAACCGATAATCGAATCGGGAGGCTCATTTTTCATAATGAGGTCTAACGAAAACGGAGTGTCGCCAGAAGAAATTTTTATCTTAAATCCAAATTTGTGATTGATTAAATGCACGAAATGTGCAATAATGTGCGCTTTATGAAACAAAACAAACTTACTCTACTTGCGCTCCAAGGCATTCCAGCTTGCGGAAAATCAACAATCGCTCTTAAACTCGTCGCAGAAGACAATTCATACGTGCGCGTTAATCAAGATGATATGCGTCTGTCTTATTTTAATAGACAGTTTGAGCCGAAGGACGAGCCTTTCATTTATAGAATGAATCTGGAATTAACTCGCCAAGCTCTCGCCGCTGGCAAGAATGTGGTCAACGATAACACCAACTTCAACCCAAAGACGCTCAAGGCTCTCGAAGCAATCGCTAACGAATTTGGTGCAGAGTTCAAGGTTCAACGAGTGAATATTTCAAAAGGTGAAGCTCTCAGGCGGGATGAAGTTCGCGAAATGCCTGTTGGCAAAAAGGTAATCAATTTCTTTTGGGAAAAATACATTACGCCTGAACTCAGGTACAAGACTCCTACATTCGACCCCAATAAAAAAGACGCGATTGTTGTTGACCTTGATGGGACTTTGGCTCATATTAGTGAAAAAGGTCGGAGCTTCTTTGAATATCACAAGGTTGACGAAGATATTCCAGATAAGGTTATTTGCAGTCTCGTCAGGCAACTCTCGCAAAATCATGCAATCATCATTGTTTCTGGTAGGGAGAATATGCCCTATAATGACGGAGAAGAAAGCACGGAATCCATTACAAAAGGATGGCTCAAAAGACACAACATTCCATGCGATAAGTTTTTTCTTCGTAGAAACGGCGACAAGCGCAAGGATTATGATGTCAAGCAAGAACTGTTCTTCGACCACATCGAACCCCTGTATAACGTAATCTTCTCACTTGACGATAGGAATCAAAGTGTCAAATGCTGGCGCGACCTCGGAATCAAAACTCTTCAAGTTGAAGACGGGGATTTTTGAATGGTCGCGATACCCAGAAGAAATAAAAAATGGAGCAGAACACAAGAGAATTCTTGACAAAACGCGGCGAATCTGCCACACTGATTAAATCATGAATAAAGAAACCAATATTAAAAAAGAAATCAATATCAATGGCTCGTATGTTGAGTATTTAGCTTGCGCCATTTTTTTAATTTCTTTCACAGTCTTCGGGGAAACCAATTTCGTTGCCACGCTCGCGGCGATACTATATAGCTTTTGGACAGGTCTTATCACCTTTGTCCTCGCATTAACACTCGCTGTTTCTGGAAAACTTAAAAAACGGCTATCTGAAAAAGGCGTTCTACCAAGAGGTCAATACATGAATTTCTGCCGCTTTATAGTTATACTGAACATGGTTCTACTATTCAATCTTGGGCATACAATTGCAGGTTGGCTTGTAGCCACACACTTAATGCTTGGAGCAATTTTTGTTTTCATTCTGAGGAGGGGATAATCAATGGCAACACGCGGAAGAAAGAAAGGGTCAACAAGCTATGTTGAACTCACCTACGAAGAGCTGGGTCAATACGTTGGAAATCTTGGAGTCGTTAAAGTCAGTAAGGCTTGGCTTGAAACCCTCGGATGGAATGCGAATATTGAAGTCGTCGATGGCGACGAGAACAGCGAAGAAGAGAAGCATTCAGCTTCAGTATTGTCAACATCTCCAAACAGAGAGTTATCTGACGAAAGCGGTGAAGAAAAAGTAGTTGTCGTTCGAGAGAAGCTTGTGTAATTATATTTCACTTGCCCTGCCATGTGTAGAGGGAGTTATCGAAGCCGTCTTTTTAAGGCGGCTTCAGCCTTTTATAGTTGACACGGCCTCTTAAATATGCGAAACTATCACCATGAACATCAAATACACAAAAACACCAAGTCACCTTGTTTTGTAATTGACTAACCACAACACTTAATATATAGTAAAAACCATGATTGAAATTGCAGACTATCGAATTGTACGGGCAGACCTTCACAATCTGGCCATAGAACAGAAAGTAACTATTGCGAAAGCCAAGAATCCTTTTGGTCGCAACGGTCGCCCTGAAGACGAGGCGGAAGCAGAGCATATCCTGAAAGAGTGGCGCGAAGCTCCAGAAAAAACTGAATGGAAGCATGTCGGCTGGTACGGCAACATCAAACAAGCGGCAATGCGCCTAGTCAGTATCCTCGCCGAGAAAGAGGTAGTCGATGGCGACGAAGTAAAAAGTGTCAATGATTTACTTCAGACTCTTTCTGACATTGAGTTGCGGCTCACAACACTTGTTGATTCTTACCTCAAGAAAGAAGTGGCAGAGGTTTAAGAATGAAACAATTACACTCTTTTTTACGAAAAGAGAAAAATAAATCTCGCTTTTTATAAAAATATCGTGTAATATAGAAACCGTTCTTTGAAACACATATACCGAATTTTTTATCAGACCCTTGATTGTTATGGGGGCGTAGTTTAGTGGCCAGAACATCTGGTTTTCATCCAGAAGACGCGGTTTCGATTACCGCCGTCCCTTCCATTTTATCCCGCGAGATTTCGCATTTCACCGCTCCAGTGTGGAGTTCAAAATGCCTCAGAATATAAGCTAATAAATTTTTATACTTGACCAGACTTTAAAAATCTGGTTTACTAAGTCAGTAAATAA
>JAYPYG010000001.1:72717-85986 GCA_038280095.1 Fidelibacterota bacterium
AAATTTTTATACTTGACCAGACTTTAAAAATCTGGTTTACTAAGTCAGTAAATAATTCATCTCATATCAACCCCTAATTGCGCTGAAAGTATAGGACGTAGAATTTTTAGCCTAACGTCCTTACTATTAATAATAATGAAATTAGAACAATACATCAAATCACTAAAATCAGAAATTGCCTCCTTTGAAGCAAGCTGGAAAGAAAATCATGCCGAAACGCCAGAAGAATGGCTAATGGAATTACCTAATGAAACAGAATGGGACTGGCAATTTATTGCCCACTTCACTTCAAAAATGTAGTCAGAAGATGATTAGTGGTTAGATTCCAGAGTGGCGGAATTGGAAAACGCGCCTGACTGTTAATCAGGTGTCCTTAGCGACTTGGAGGTTCGAACCCTCCCTCTGGAGCCATTTTTTTCAAACCTTTATGTTCACAAATTAACATAATTGTGTAATATAAAATATGGTTAGCAATGCAGATTCAGTCAAAGGGTGGAGAAGAAAAACTAAAGAGAGGATTATTGAAGCTTTCGGAGGGAAGTGTGGGTGCTGTGGCTACGACAAATGCCAAGCAGCATTCGACTTACATCATGTAAACCCAGAAGACAAGGAATTTAGCTTTGGTCAAATTCGCGCCAATCCAAAAAGTTGGTCTAAAATAGTGATTGAACTCAGAAAATGCGTACTTCTCTGCGCCAACTGTCACAGAGAGGTTCACGCTGGAGTAAGAGAAATACCAAAAAACATCCAATCATTCAATGAGGATTTCGCAGAGTACGAGCGACCAAAACTTGCTCTGGATAAATGTCCCGTTTGCGGAACGCTAAAGCCCAAACGCCAAAAAACATGCTCCAGAAAATGCGCTGCGAAACTTTCAGGAAAAATGGATTGGGAATCAATCGACCTTTATGACTTAAAAATCAATCAAAAACTCTCCAACAAAAAAATTGCCGACAAACTTGGTTGTAGCGATGTAGCGGTTCTCAAAAGACTAAGAAAACAAAAAATCGGCAATTACTCTTGACAAAACAAACCAAATAGAGTAATCTATTAAAACAATCAGTTCTTTAACATAATGTGGGTTAGCTCAGCGGTAGAGCGAACGCTTGATAAGCGTTAAGTCACGGGTTCGAATCCCGTACCTACAACCATTTTCAAAATCTACACGATTCAGCGTGATGGCGCACAAAGCGAATAGGAAGCGTAATTAACTTCTAGTTTTGTGAAGAGTTGCGGAAACCAGTAAGTTAGGCTGGGGAGAGGGGCAATGCCTTAGCATCCTCCTGAATCAAACCATTTAATTTTGCGGGATAGAGCAGTTGGTAGCTCGTCAGTTTCATAAGCTGAAGGTCGTCAGTTCAAATCTGACTCCCGCAACCATATTTTTTTCAAACCACCAAAAATAACTGATAAAAAATGATATTCAACAAAGGAAATGTAGTAAAGTGGCGCAAAAGGCTTTACATCGTCGCAGAAGACAATGGAGATAAAATGCGTCTATTATCTATCGACAAGTCAAATTGCTCAGCCCATCCATCGAATACGTGGCCAGTGAACGACGAAGATAAACCAATTGGTCGCCCAAAAGTCAAGTACGTTGCAGATAACGTCAAAAGTTGGATTCAATCAAAAATATGGAGGACGCTCGAATAGGCGTTTGCCAGAAAGATTAGTTATTCACCCCGATTTCGTTTAACAATTTTTTTGCCAGAGATGTTGGTCGGGTTCGAATCCCGCCGCCATAAGTGGGCAGTGGCTCTGAATAATACTACGGTAACACAGTTCGCGACTGTATCGGGTTCGATTCCCGACTCTGGCTCCACTTTTCGTTTGACAAAACCTAAACAATACACATACTTTGCTTAATGAATATATTTGTTTTAGATACATGTCCAAAACTCGCGGCGATTTATCAGCCCGACAAAATGCTGGTAAAAATGGTTTTAGAAACCGCTCAATTATTATCAACAACCCATAGATTTCTAGATGGGGATGAAGGCAACGAAGAACTTTACAAGTCAACCTATGTGAACCACCCTTGTTCAAAATGGGCTAGAGAGTCAGTAGGTAATTATCTATGGCTCTCCCAACATTTCCGAAATTTGGGGAACGAATATAAATACAGATTCAAGAAGGAGCACAAATCTTTCTTAAAGCTCAAAAAACAATTGGTTGTCGAGTGGCCTAGAAACATTCCTATTTGCGAAAGAACTCCATTCGCTCAAGTTATGCCAGAGCAATATCGCGACCCAAGCGATGTAGTCAAAGCATACCGAAATTACGTCATTGCAGAAAAATCATACGCCAAATGGAAAAACGAAAGAGAAAAACCAGATTGGTGGAAATAAAAAATCGCTTGCATCATTCACAACAAAGTTGTTTACCAAGAAATATTTGACATAAAATGAGCAAACCAATAGTAACAAAATTTGTAATCTCAAACACTTCCCCAGATTACCGCATGATAAAAAGGTATCGCATGAAGGTAACAAAAGGGAATTGGCAAAGGGGCATTCATCTTTCCAATGATATAAATTACTTCGACAAGGTGATAGCGCAATACCTTTCGGCAGACATACAAACAACTCCAGAAGAAAAAATAAAGGACATAAAATATATTCGCACCTACAAACTGTCAAAAGAATCTATCAAAGCGACACAAATGACAGAGGAAGACCTCGCCGAAAAAGTTTACGAAAATTATTGATAATTATGAGTAGAAGTAAGTCTCAAATCCATAAATCTCAAAATCGCCGCCAACGTAGCCGCGACAAAAATACAGAGCATCCATTGCCTAAAATGCGCGGCAAAACCTCGCGGCACGGCTATGGTTGCGGTCAGAAATACAACAACTACAACGGCAAATACGAACAAAACGAAGAATAAGTTTGACACGTTTTCACGAAACTCTATTATTGAGGCATGAAAATTAAGGAAGTCATTCAAGCTTGGAGGATAGCAAAAAGACTTGCGAAATACAGGAGTTCTAAGTCCAATATTGTATGCCCAGAACTCTCAACTGTCATTTTTAGCCAACTACTCAGGAAACAGGGTTTCCGTTACCTCGACTGCGGAACATTCAAAACTACCTATCATAAAGATGGTGTCGATTTTGTTGTAAAAATTTACGATAAGGGAGGTGTAGATGACGCAGGATTTGTTCGTTTCAAATTCAGAGATTATTATCTCGCGCCACTTTACCAAGATTCTGGAATTGTCATCCAGCCAAAGGCAGACACAAGCGACAAATATAGCGCAATAGATTCCCTTGTTGAGATTTTTGGTAGGAAATATCTTAATTATTTCGACATCCATGAATTTAACGTAGGTCACAGAAATGGCAAACCAGTAATTTTTGATTTCGAGCATACTGGAAGATACGCATCATAGACTTGACAAGATTCCCTCAATAATTCATACTTGTTAAAAATTGCTTAAAAAATGAATTACAAAACAAAAACACAAATCGCCCGAATCCGCAACCAATGGTCTAAAATAAAGAAGGTTGCAAAAAAAGAATTTGGGGACTTCGAAAAAACAGAAGTCCTCGACAGGTTCGCAGAGTATCTTCTCAGCAGGTTTGGAATGGAGCATTTAGGCTCTGGATATTACAAAACAGCTTACTCCAAAGACTCCTGCGACTTTGTTGTGAAAGTTCACTGGCAAGGACTGAGGGACGACTCTGGCTGGAGTAAAGCTCGATTCGCCAAATACTATCTCAAACCTTGGTTCAGAAATCAGTGGATTTCAATTCAACCAAAAGCCACATTCACGCCAGAACTAGGTCAGGAAGCTTACGAATTTTTTGTGGAGAAATATGGTGCAGGATACCTCTACAATTGGGACGTTCACGAAGCAAACGTAGGATACCGAAATGGCAAACCAGTAATCTTTGACGTAGAGAGTTTTGGTTTGACAGCTTAGTTAATATATGCACACTTGTAACCATGAATTACTTTAATAATTTAATTGGCCAAGAGTCGGTTAAAAGACAGCTCACCTTTCACCTTGAAGGGCATCTGGCTCGCGGTCGCTCACCCTTTTTGCTCCTTCTCGGAGCCAAGGGGCTTGGAAAAACATCGTTTGCCAAGGCTTATGGTAAAGAGTTGAAAGACTCTTACAAGCCTGAAGATGGCGGTGAACTTGAATTTGTCGAACTCAATTGCTCGGCATTTAAGAATCTCGAATCATTTCTTTCTGCCTTTAAGGAAGGGATTGAAAATCGCAACACAATTGTTCTCTTGGATGAAGTGCATTGTCTCAAGAACGAACTCACCAACGCATTCCTCACGATTTTTAATCCAAAGAAGGAGTCTAAAAGTGAGTTTTGGTGGGAAGATGTTTTGTATGAATTTGACTTTAAGAAGCAAACTTTCATTTTTGCCACAACTGAGTCTGACAAAATTTTTGCTCCATTGAAGGATAGAATGACTCCAGTTAATTTTGAGCTTTACTCTCAAGACGAACTTGGTAGAATTATCGCATCATCACTTCCAGAAATCGCAATAGATGGCAAGACACTTACTCTTATGGCAACAACTGTTCGCGAAAATGCTCGTCAAGCAATCAAACTCTCTGAGTACGTAGAAAGTTATTGCGCTTCTTGGGAGATAGACTATTTTGATATGGAATGTTTTAACGATTTATCATATCAAATCGACATTTTGCCTTATGGAATCTCCAGAATTGAACAGCAAGCTCTGGAAATTCTCAACCAAGGCGACTGTACATTGACGAGTTTGGCAGCGAAGCTAGGCATGTCTAAAACTGCTGTACAACGCGACCACGAATTATATCTTCTTAGCAAAGACTTTATTGAAATTGATGGCAAGAGGCGAATCACCGCCAAAGGCCGCGAACTATTATCACAAACACAATCACAAACACAACCATGAACGCAGCATTCAACCTCTTAAAATCAAACGCCGAGTTACTTTCAACTCCACCTGCCAACTGGAATCTCATCAAAAGCTGTCCAGTTTATCAGTTCGACAAAGTTGGAGGCAAAATTAACGTCTTCATTAAGCTTCATGGAGTCAATGAAGGCAAAATATTTGTTCGGGTTTGGGTGTACCCTCATGGCGAAACTTCGGAAGTATTTTTTGAAAACTGTTTCATAAACGGACAGTTGAGTTGGAATGTCACATCTTGGTCATCTCCAATCACTATAGAGAAATGGAGTGATGTGATTACAGCTCTAAACGAAGTCAACAAATGGATTGATGCAGAAAGATTTCTTCACAGAAAGGCTCAACCATGAACGCGAAAGTTTTCAAACAAATGGAGGTTATGAAAAGTGGATTCTTAAAGCAAACAATAATTCACAAAAACCTTGACTCGCCGCGAATCCTCCCTTAGTATGGTTCCATAATTAATTGAGAAATGAACGGCTTATACCATAAAGACATAGGGTTCCCAAAGGTCGCACTGCCAACTGGAATCTTCCACTTGAAAGAATACAGCAACCACGCTCTTAGAGCTGCAAAAGATGACAGGTATGGCGAAGCGAAGACGCTGCCAAAACTCCTGAACATGGCAGTCTGCGACCTAGTTGAAATCGAAGTGAAAGATTCTGAAGTTGTTAAAGCAGTTGTGCGATTCCCTTACTCGTTCGACCTCGACCTTGTAATTGTCTTTATGCCAACTCACCCTCGAAACAAAGTCAAAACCGTCTGGTTTAACAAAAAATCCGACAAACACAAAACCCTTCAACACTGGAAATACGACAAACCATAATGCAAAAAACAGAAATACTTTATATTTTTACTTGACTCGAAACAAAGGATAGAGTAAAGTAATCATCTTCAATAAAACAAAAAGAAAAAATGTACGCTATTATTGGTTTAATTATTCTCATCGCTTCAGCCGTCGGTGCTGGCTGGCTCGGCGTTTGGATTCTGTTTATTGGTGGAATCGTTGATATTATTGACGCGATTAAAGCTGTAGACACAGACGCAATGGCTCTCGCAATTGGCGTGGCGAAGATTGTTTTTGCAGCTCCTATTGGTTGGGGCGCATTCACCCTTGGTGCATTGATTGGAAATTGCTTCATTCAAGCTCAAAAGTAAAATCGTGATTATTACGTGCCAATGTGATTGGCTAGTGGGTGATGGCGTAAGCACCTATGATGAGAAGGGGAGTCACGACCTCAAAAAAACAGCTCGATGGCAGTAGCCTGTAGCCTTAGACTGCAACATCGCGGGAGGGGTGGAGTCACTTGGACAGCGTTTGGTTCGCCTTATTGCTGGAGACGGAGAAACCTCCCCGCGAATCTATGTAACTTTTGGCTTGACGACAAAGACAAAAACTAATTAAATAATCTCACAATCAAAAATTGCTAAAACATTATGGAAGACGAAATTAATCCCGCGATTGCTGCTCAAGCAATCTTTAAGTTCAAAATGGCTTACATGGGAATGTCAACAGCTATCAAGCTTGGCATCCTCATCATTGGAGCAATCATCGGTAGAGAGGTTATGCACCCATGAGCGACGAATTAAACATACATCCTGAAGAGCATGACCACGAACGGTTAAGCATTGCCATCATCGAGGCCAAAAGCGGCAACGCCACAGATTTGTTTACTTGCTCAACAGTTACAACTGCAATTGATGAAGTTTGCGGAAACATGGCTGAATATGTTGCCCTTGTAATGCAGAATGTTGCCCAGATTCAAATTCGCGAGACAGATTCAAACAAAGAAGTCTTCAATACTAAATATTCGCCAAACAAAATGACGCTATATCAGCAGCTCATCGAAATGCAAAAGGAGGCAGGAATGTGACTTGACATAACAATCATTACAATCTATCTTCGAACCATGAACTTTTTCAACTCAAAGAAAAAAGCGGTATTCTCTAACGTAAAGTGGAAAGCTTTCGCCGCGAAAGATATTCTTTTCAAGGAAACGGATTGCACCCTACAATTCAAAGACGAACTCCAACTCTTAAAATACAGGCTTGTAACTACAGCCCTACAAGAACGCTCAAGAAACACAGTCCTTGTTCGCTTTGGAATAAACCCATCAACATTTTCTGTCGTATTTTGCACACTTGAGAATGAAAAGTGGATAAAAGATATAGTTTACTATTACAGTCAAAAGAACGTCATCTTCAAAGAGTTTCACGCATATAATTTGGACGAAGCTCAAGAAAGGCTGGACATCGTAAGAGCGATTGCAGAGTTTGCCCACAAACAAATTTCAAAGAAATGCTAAAAAATGGACGCAGAAAACGGAATGCACACAGATAATATAGTTTTTGAAAACCTCCCTCGTCGAATCCAAATGGCGATAATCGACGCAATGCCAAAAGGTTTAGTTGAAGTTCGCTGCCCTTGGTGGCCAGAAGACCATTGGGAGAAGAAAGATAAAGGACTTCCCCTTGAAGAATGTTTTTATCGAATTGTTGAAAAAACCTCTTGACGTATTAAATTAAATCTGCCATACTTAATCCATAATCAAATTCACCACTAATTAAAACTAATTGCGAAAATGAAAATCGAAGCTGACCCAACACAAAAAGTACAACAGTCCCACGCATTCCAGCAAGTTGCTTGCACCATTGATGCCGAGGACATGCGTTACGTGGCATCTTTGCTGCGAAACAACTACTCTAATACTCAACTTGCAGTTATTCGAGAAATCTCTGCAAATGCCCTTGACGCAAACAAAGAGTACGAACACGACACTGGCAATAAAGCTCGCCAAATTGAGATTGACTTGCCTTCTCGTATGTCACCAATTTTTTCTGTCCGTGACTTTGGTGCAGGTCTTTCTCAGAAAGATATGTTTAACTTGTACTCCAAGTATGGCAAAAGCACAAAACGCGACTCCAATCTCGCCATTGGTGGATTTGGCATCGGCAAGTTCGCTCCACTTTCTTATGGCGACAACTTCACCGTTGTTTCTTATCATGGTGGAGAAAAAGCTTCTTTCAACGTCTTTGTTGACGAAAATGACGACACAAAGATTCTTGAAATGACTCGCGAACCTTCTGACGAGCCAACTGGATTATGCGTTCAAGTCACTGTGGCCGACGAGGATGTCGATTCTTTCATTCATACAACAAAGGATTTCTTCAAAATTTTCCCTAAAAACGAGCTTCCTAAGTTCTTGGGTAAGGATGAAAGTTTCATTCCTACTCCAGAAATCATTTTCGAGGGAGATAACTGGTTCTTGTCTGACGAATCAAATGGATATTCTTATGGACGCACTAATGCTTTTGCGGTCATGGGTCGAGTTCGTTACCCTCTTACCTCAGAGTCTATCAACTTCAGCGATGATGATGAGGATAGTCACGCTCTAAGAGAATTGCTATCTACTCGCGGCTTTTATATCACATTTGGTATTGGAGAGTTGAAACTTCACCACAGTCGCGAATCCTTGGAATACAACAAGGCAACTCAGAAGAAAATCATCGAGCGTCTTCGCGAAGTCAACGAAGATTTGGCCGAACACGCAAAGGACAAACTTGCGAACTCAAAAGATTTTTGGGAGGCTAAAATGAATCATGCCACTGTTATGAACTCGCTGCCACAAGGTATTCGCAGAGTCCTTGGGACGGCATTCAAGTGGAATGGTCATTCTGTCGATGGGGCGCGTTTCGAAAAACCGCAATGGCAATATGTCTATCACGGCACTTCCAGCTCTAAGAAGCTTGCAGCAGACGCACAAAACAAGATTGCTAAAGCTATTGAGATTCGAGTTTACGAAAAACGCACTAATCCTGATGTTAGAGATGGATTCAAGATTCAGAATAGCGAGTATAATACAGTTTACGCCGAATCACAGACCACACTAATGAAGCGCGACGTTGATTCTCACGGCATGGCTTTACGAGTTCGCACATATTTTCGTGACAATCCAAACAAAAATAGGGTTTACGTTGTCGGTGTCAACAGCGATGCAGACGCAGCAGTACAAAAGAAAGCTTGGGAATGGCTTGACAATAACTGGCACGTTGACGAAATGGATGCTGAGAACTATCAACCAATATCCAACTTCGATAAGGCTAAGATTGCCAAGAAAAAGGGTTCGAAAATGAACAGTCGAGCAAACTGCAAAATTTTCAAGCTCAAAGGTCGCGATATTGTAGACGTATCTCAGGAAGACGCTGATACGCTTGTTGAGAACGCTGAAGACAATGGAGAAAAAATTCTCTATCTTCCAATCTATCGCTTTAAGTTCGAACATGCAAATCACACACACGATTTCTTAATGAACCTTATTGCGAATCTTCGAGAGGAAGCTTCGTTCAATAAAGACATTTACTGCATTCGTGTTTCAGATGCCAAAAAGCTTGACGCAAACCTTTGGGAAGACGCATGTGCCACTCTCAAAAAGTCTGTTCTCGCAGAAATCTCTAAACACCCAAAAGAATTGGGCGACCACTTACTTAAAAAAGAGTGGAACAAGGTTTGTTGGTACGATTACGACATTTCCAAAATGGACGGAAGTAGCAATTGTATTTATCGCCGCATAAAGTCAGACCTTGGGGATTCTCACCAAATCGTCACAGCTCTCGAACTCTGGAAGAAGCATGGAAGAAATACGGGTGGAGCGACAAACCTCCTCTTTCAATATATCGACATGTTCACAGACAAGCAAATCACCAAAATAGCAAAGTGCGACAAAAAACGTGTAGGTCTTGTGCAAAAAGAACTTGCAGAAGTTAGTGCAAAATACCGCCTACTCTTTGCATACTGCGAAGAATGCAGCCATTGGAGAAGTCCAGCGGATAACGTCTTACAGTCAATCATTGACTATGTGAAATTAATCGACAACCAGTAAAGAAAAAGGATTGACAAAAGCCTCAAAATAGACGATAATGTAACTTACAAATTGAGTTAAAAAGTGTAATTAACACCGAAGAAAAAAGAAAAAATTATGGAAGCATTACCAAACATCATCACCGCCGATTCTATCACCGTTATCGTTGATGGAAAGCCACAGTCAGTTCGTTCTGACAACGTAAATTTCGAGTCTGTAAAGGCCGCGATTTACGCCCAAGATTGGGAAACCGTATCTCGCGTCATTAATCAAAAACAAGCTGTTCAAAAGTTTGTTGCCGACTCCACAGATGGAGAAGTCGAGGTAACAGGGAACGAAGTTCTCTACAATGGCACTGCACTTGAGGGTGTAGTTGTTGATAAGCTGCTCGAAATGATGCGCGAAGGTCTAAAAGACTCTACGCCTTTCGTTCAGTACATCAAGCGTTTGATGAAGAACCCTTCTTCAAACTCAGTTCAGCAACTTTACACGTTCTTGGGCTACAAGTCGCTTCCTATTACCCCAGAGGGCAAAGTTCTTGGCTACAAGGGTGTCCGTGAAGATTTCTGGTCTTCTAATGGGAACACCAAAACTGTCGTCCTCCAAGGCAAAACTGACAGCTCAGGCAGAATCCTGAATGAAGTTGGTGCGACAATTGAAGTTCAGCGTTCGTCTGTTGATGACAACAAAGGCAACCATTGTTCTCACGGACTCCACGTTGGCTCATTTGATTACGCCGATGGTTGGGCTGGCCCCAATGGTCGCTTACTCTTGGTTGAATTTGACCCAGAGGACGCTGTTTCAGTTCCAACCGACTGCAACTTCCAAAAGCTTCGTGTTTGCAAGTACAAGGTCGTAGCAGACATCACTGAATCTCGCCATGAGCTTGGCTCAAGCGTTTATTCACCGAAAGTCAATGACGACGAGGATTACGACGAGGACGAGGATTACGACGAGGACGAAGAGTACGAGTACGATGACGCTGACGACCTCACCGAAACAGAGGAAAAGGTCTACGCTTACATCGACACAAAGCACGAAGACGGAGTTTACCCAACTCTCAAGCAAGTGCAAAGTCGTATGAAGGGAACTCCCTTGTCTTGCACCGACATCGTGGAAATGGCTGAAGACCTTGGATTCTCAGTTGAAAGCGATGAAGATGTTGCAATGTCTCAATGGCGTATTCTTGAATAAGCCGCGAGAACCGCAATAGAAACATATTTACCAATGAGTAAACAAACAATGATTGAAGCCGCCTTAAATGATGCCAATGACGCTCAGCTTGACGCTGTGTGGGCAATCCTGAAGTACCGAGAAATCGGTATATTCAGGAAGGTGGCTGCAATGTCAGAAGTCTTGGGCTTGAACTTTGAAGAAGTGCAAAAAGAACTTCCGAAAGACGAAGAAGGAAGAGTTCTCGACTACGACACAAGACACTTAATACACGATACCTTGGTTGAGGTTTCAAACTACGAAGACTAAGGCTTGCAGTTAGTGGTTCATGGTAGCGGTCAGAAGGAAATCTTCTGGCCGCTTTTTATTTGACAAGGTTAAGGGAATCAGCATAATAAACAACATGAAAGTTGCAAAATCAAAAGTGAAAGTCATGCCCTGCTCACTTAGGCATTTCCCAAATGGTTTCGTAAACAAACCTCCATTTTTCATGTATGAAAGATGCCAAGAGATTGAGCCAATTTTCAATCGCACTGGACGTTATTATTGTCGAATCTCCAAAATATGTTGGGAGGAAAACGGCGGCAAAGCATTTCTAATGTCAGCTAAAGACTTTTTATGCGACTTCAATCTCGAACACACACCTTGGGTTACAGATTACGAATACAACATCCTAGAGAACTGTATGAAGTCAAATGAGACTTTTAAGCTATTATCTGAGGAAGGGAAGAACATAGCCTCAGTAAATCGTTACAGAAGAGTCTGGCAACGCCAAAATAAATTAACCAAACTTCAAGTCAGGAAACGTCTACTTCAAATCAGGAAAGAAAAAGGCTTAAAATGAAGTCACAATTATTGGGTTGACATTATACAAATTTATGTCAGGATAGAGGTATAAATCATTTAACACTAAATATCACCATGCGAAAAGTAATAATCAAAAAAGTTCCCGAATCCCTTTCAGATGAATGGGCAAGCAACGAATGTCTAATCGACTATGGAAACGAGGTAACAGAATATGTCGCGGATTACGACATGGAGGAAAGAAGAATGTCATTCACGATTGACTGCCTCGAAAAGCTCGAAAAAGCTGGAATAATCGAACTCGTAGATGTAAGAACATACATCCCACAACCAGAACAACTCGAACTAGAATTAACTTAATAAGATATGCAAAACCACGTAGACATCATGGGTCGCCCAATTTGTGAAGGCGACGAAGTAGTAGCAAGCATCGGAAACACCTCAATCCATCGTTTCCAAGTCGTTAAGCTTTGTGCGGCGCAAATTAAGCTGGCTTGGTTGATGAAAGACAAGCATGGGAGAATAGAAGTCAGCAGCAGCACGGTTTTGCGATACCCAGAGGACATCTGCAAAGTTTCTTGACAAATAAACCTTTTTTCGGTAAGGTGTAACCACAATCAATTTGGAGAATAATAAATGAATGTTTTACTTTTAGAAAGAGATGCTGAAGGTCTGTATGGAGAAATCGTATATGATGCAGACAATGTTCCTCGCATTGGAGAGAAGGTAGAAATTGGCGAAGGGTTAAATCATGTTGCCGATGTGATTAATTATCCAAGCCAGAAAAGAGTTGATTCGACTCTCCGAGAATGCGAAATGCTAGAATGCGTTTCTCGCCATGTTGCTGAAAAAATTGAAGTCATTGTTTACACTCGATGAATTTTCTCGTAGTTCAGAAATTCGGCTCCAAGGCCAAGCTTTACCGCGAAGCCAAGCACGTTCCAGAAAAAGGAAATGATTTGGCGGTATTTGGTGCGAAAAGCGTTGTATTTAGCGTCATATCTCCTGTATCAAAGCTAGATATAAGCATTGCTTGTTACTCGACAGAATTTACCCCAGAATCACTTCCAGAGTTGGATGCAATAGTGTATGTAATTTAAGACCATGAAAATTTGCTAGAGATTATTTAAGAGCGGGTGTAGCTTAATTGGAGAAAGCAACTGCCTTCTAAGCAGTGGATTGGGGATTCGAATTCCTCCACCCGTACCATTTCAAAAAAACTCTTGACTCCTATTAAAAATTCCACAGTATCAAAACCATGAATAACAAAATGGAACTAACCCACCAAATAGACAATTATGTCGATTTTGAGAAAGAATTAGCTGGGGACGAGGAATCCTCTGTTGTCTTTCGCCTCACCTACATAGAGGACGAGAAAAGATTCTACGGCTCAATAATCAACAACAGAGACGACACAGAAATAGAGATTTCGGATGTGTCGGAGAATACAGCTCGTTTCCTTATTGGTGAGGACGCATTCAAAGCATTAAAAAACTCTTGACTCAAATCAACAATCTGTCATA
>JAYPYG010000001.1:86086-100637 GCA_038280095.1 Fidelibacterota bacterium
TCCAGAGGGTCAAAAATTCCCCAAAGGCCAGAGAGTTCACATTGCATCCGATTTGGGTCAATTTATGACTCACTTCCCGAATGATAAAGATGCGACAGTTCGCTACACATACTTTCAGGCTTACGGCGGCGACCAAGAAAAACAAACTAAAAAATACACCCTTGATGTTGATGGGGTTGGCAGTGTTGGCTGGTACTACGAACATCAATTAACCGCAATTTAACATTGACAAAACAAACAAAATAACCCATAATACATACCATCATGGAATTACTTATCTCTTACATCGTAGCTGGCCTTGCCTCAGTCATTCTCGCTGTTAATATTTGGCGAAACACTCTTGGCAAAGACGCTGAAGAACTCAAGATAACGAAGCTCGCCATCATAATCGGGGCGATTCTTTTCTTGACTGGATGGGTTGGGCTATTCGTTACAGTTATTGGGAAAATCGCGACAACGTATGATTTCTCACAATTTCGTGAAGAAGATAGTGATAAGAAAACGTACTTTCGCCTAAAGTTCAAGAAATAATCACTGGCGACATAGTTTAAGTGGCAAAATAGTGGATTTGTAACCCTCAGTTCTGGTTTCGATTACCAGTGTCGCCTCCATTTTTGCGAAAAAAACCTTGACCAGCAGATTTAATCTGCTAAGATAAACTCTATAAATTGCTAAAATATCATGTTACAATTTTTACACGAACCATCTGGCCTTTATTGGGCTGAAGGCGAACTCAGAGAAGAGGGGATTTGGTACAACAAGTCCGTGAGGGCAGCTCGTTCAGTTTTTACAATGAGTTGGAATTTTTATGCTGAAAGTCAGTATAGAAGCTATGCTATTCAAAATGGCCTTTGGCCCTACTTGTCCGACAAAGATAAGCAAAACATGGTCTTAGAACTAAAGGATGAGAAGGGTCGAAAACATAAAGTTCGCAAGGCAGACTTCAAGCTTGTCGGAGTGGTTGGCTACTCTCTATCAAAAAAAGACAAGATTCGTGGATGTGTTTTTTTTGAGGACGAACTAAAAGCTCTCCACAAACTTCTCACAGAAGAAGCACGTTCTCCAGCAGAACTAGACCTTCTTGCCAAATTCAACAAAATAAACTATGTATAAATTACTTCACAAACCTAGCGGTCTATACTGGAACGGAGGCTCGGCGACAAAAACCACGAAGGCGATGCAGTCTGGACTCTTACTCAAAAAGAAAGCAACCTTCTTAAACACTTAATTCAAGCCGAAGCCTCATTGAACAACCCTCTCGCAAAGAAGATGTTAGAAAGAATCCCTAAATAAAAGAGACGGCGTGAAAAATAAATCCATTACCATTGAATCAAAAATTTCAATATCACTGATACTTAAACCATGACCAAAGAACAATTAGAAAGAGAAATGAAACCAAATAGTTTAAGTCTAATTAACCTAATGCTTGTAGGTGTTGACCAAATCCAAGACATCGCCATCAAAAAAACTTTTGATGGAAGCGGAAGCAAAGGAACTTGTACAGAGCAGATATATTTCAAATTCGGCGGAATGTCTTTCAAAATCAAAGAAACGGCTCACTCGGTCAGTAATCAAAGGAGAGGTGACTCCTCGGAAATGGTGCGTTTTTCTTACAGCCTCTCTTACAGCCTCATAGCATTCATTAACTTTAAGAGTCTGCCAACGCAAGAGTTGTTTCATATTGAAAATACACTACTTGCTTCAGATATGCACGTAATCAAAGATTGTTCAGTTCGCGGCGAATGTCCTCTCCCCGAACTTGCTGATGCTATCAAAAATACAGTAAAAGAGCATCACGAGTCAAAAATTGAAGAAGTTTACAACAGAATGTTCCCAACTATAAGTTTTTAATAAATTAAAAAGTAAATTGTAAATCGGCGCGAAAAGCTTTCAACTTATCAATCCTTGTACGAAATCATAAATTCAAAGAACGATTGACAATTCTTACAGATTAACCTAGACTGTTTGCCATGATTAAGAGAGAAAAGACGCATATCAACTCAGAAATGATTGGAGATAATTCATTTTTATTAAAGTCTGTCGCTGCTTCTGTAGCTTTGTCCAGAGTTCCTCCAATGAGAACCGTGGAAGAAGTCCAAAAAGCGGCTGGAAGCCCCATTTCCTGTACGAAACCCTCTCCGACAGAGCATAGCGTATGCTCCCACTCTACAACCAATACCTCTTCCCATATAACAGATAACACCATAGACAATATACCAAGTAAAGAAAGAAACAAATGCAAGAAGTGTGAATGTGGAAAGTGTGTTTGATTGGTGGGTTTTTATCCGTGCGCTTTTCACCTCTTTAATTCAAGCACAAAAATAAAATATTTCACACTCGCACAAAAAAAGTACACACTAAACAAAATTTGTACATGAAAGATACATTCGGAAATAAATTACAAAAAGACCAATTGGTACAGGTAGTATGTCCTGACCGCGGTACAGCTCACATAAAATATGGCTTTATAGCTGGCTTTACAAAACAAATGGTTAAAGTACATTTTGTCACAGGCTTACAAACCAGAAAACCAAAAAGCATAGTCAGGCACTTTTGGTCTGGCTCGCATTTACAAAAGGAAAAATTGCCTGATATTAAAAACTGTAAGCCCAAATATATCACAATTCATCCTGATTTCGTACAGTAAACGCGCCGAAAATACAATTTTTGCACACTCAAATACATAAAATGAACAAACAATCATCTTATCTTCAAACACTTAATATTCTCCATTGTTGCGCTGGAATACTCGGAGCTTACTGCGGACTAGGTGTAATCCTTTATCTTACGGTCATCCTTTTTACTGAATCCATAGAGAATATAGTTATATTGATTACATTCGTATCGTCTTTCTTCGGGTTTTTTGCTTTGTTTTTGAGGGTAGCTAAGGAAATTGACAAGGAAGAAGCGAAGGCTCAAGCAGCAAAGGATAAGGCTCACAAATAACTCATTCAATCAAAAATAAACAGAACAAATAATTGATTTTGCTTGCATTTCGTACAGGAATATGGGATAATACTACCATGATTAAGAAAACATTGCTTATACTACTTGTAGCCGCGTTTGCTGGCTGCGAAGCCGATACTCGCAACTACAAAAAAGGAGTTGAATACACGTACTTCACCGAGACAATTGATGGACATGAGTTCATTATCTACAATGGCAGTAGCAGATTTGGCATCACACTGCATCCAGATTGCCCGAAATGCAAGCAAAACGCGCCGAAATAAAGGAAAACACCAAACAAACATCATTTTTTGACTTCGATTTTGAATAATCGCAAATAATCAAAACCAAATAAGGCATTTCGCACAATCCTAGCATTCATGCGGCCTCGCGCCGAAAATTGTTTTGTATCTGCTCTAGTCCAAATACAAACCGACTTTGAAAAATTTCAAATAATCAAAATTAAATGACTTGACCAAAAATAGTTTTAATTGTATTTTTCTCTCTTGGCTTTTTAGCTGACATAATTAAGGGCGCGAAGAATGCAGAGAAGCAGAGCAAAGGCAAAGTCTGGTATTTTATAGGTTATTCAACTGGAGTAACAATCAAACTCGTAATCTTCACCACATTAGTCTTACTAGCATAACCCAAAATGCTAATCAAAAAAACTCGAAATAAAGCGATTTTGCCGCGATTTCACCACAATAACGCAATTTAAGCACGTTTTAACAAGATTTGACCAAATAAACACTTTTTTGTATTAGTTTTCGGCGCGGGGAGTTCTTCTCTTAATCATTTGTTGTTTTTCATCTCCTCGCGCCGTTTTAATTTCTAAACAATATTTCTACAAATAATGGATTAATCATGGAAACAATCTTTATTCTACTAATCGTACTTGCTGTGTTTGTGTTAATTGGCGAATAATTCTACTCCCAACAACAAAGAATGAGAAAAGAAGTTACAGAAAATCAGGTAGACCCTAACCTACGAAAGGGCAAATATAGGATTGAGCGGCGCGGCGAGAAGTATTACCCTCAATTCTATACTCAAGGAGAATGGCATTGCTGGTGGGAAGCGATTGACTTTAAATTGCGGCATTTAAATAATTAAATAAAGACTACTCTTCTGACTCGTCGAGGTAGCCCAAAATTTCTTCAGTGGTCATATCGGAACCCTTAGTAATTTTATTTACACTTCTACCGCTCCACATTTTGCAGCTCCAGTATCGAGCTTTCCATTTTGGTCCAGGGTTTTCGCAGTTGTGACGTGCTCTGAAGTTTTTTCTTCGATTTGGGTCATCCCTCTTAATCTCCATGTTTGGGTCGCCAAAGTTTACTTTTACAATGTTGCCCTTGTCATTCTTGACATAAACAGAAAACTTTTTTGGTCCATCTGGAGTCCTAAATGGTTTATTGAGTCTTTTGCCATCGTTTTTTTCCGAAGCCCAAGCCTCCTCGTTTACCTCTTCCTCCTCGCCTTCCAATGAGCAGGCGAAGCATTCCATGTATTTTATTTTGTCAGAAAAATCTACTTCCATGCCTTATATTACAAAAAAAAACACAAAACAACCACAAAAAGTTCAAATGATGAAATGTTCTGTCGAATGCAGCGCCGACACACTTGAGGAAGCAAAACAACTTCTTCAACAACTAATAAAAGAAACAGAGAAGCAGGCAAAGAAACGAATGAAAGACAGGGAGCGCGAACATTTTTATGTTTAGTCTTGACGTGCCGAAATAATCTGTCACTATAGAGGGCATGAATTACGAAAAACTACTTGAAGCCGCGAATCTTATTCAACAATACATCGTAGAGTCTGAGATGGGTGGGCAGTTCGATGCCGACGATTCTTACGCCCAAACATACAACGACCTTGAAGACCTCAAGGAAAAATTCGAAGAAGAGGGCGACCTATGACAGTCATAGAAAACAGGAGATGCTTCGCCACGGTTCAAAAAGTGATTGACACAAATAAATAAATCCTCATAATTTGCATCATGGAAAAAATAAAACTCGGACTCACCTGCATCAGCGAACAACTCAAAGACTTGGATAAGAAGAAATACTCTTTCCAAACCATGACCCGCAAAAGGTTTCTCGACCTTTCTGAAACAGAAGGGAAGTCGCGAGCTATCTCTCAATTATCAGAACGGATACTGCACAATTTAAGCGTCACGAAAAGCATTGTCGCTCATTGCATTGACACAGGCATCGCTCACTATCGAATGAGCAGTGCGTTGTTTCCTCTAATCACCGACGAGACGTTAGATTTATCTATTGATAGTTTGCCGAATGTTGAGAATATCAAACATGCCTTAAAGCAAATAGGTGCATTAGCGGCGGGCAAAGTGTCAATCGGTTCGCACCCAGACCAGTTTAATGTTTTGGCATCGGATAATACCGACGCTGTTCGTCGCACGATTAACGAATTAAATTTCCATGCAAAGGTTTTTGATTTAATAGGATTGCCTCAAGATTACACGGCCCCGATTAATATTCACATAAATGCGAGTCCCAAAGGGACGGGTTGTGGAATCTCTGAAGTTGCTAATAAATTCGCTATCAACTTGAAGAAGTGCGACACTGGTTTAATCAAGCGATTAACAGTAGAGAACGAAGATAAAGGCATATTCTCAGTGTCTAATATTTTACTATTTCATCACTATTTGAAGCAGCATTATAATTTGCACATTCCTGTTTGTTGGGATAACTTGCACGACAAATGCAACAATGGCAACCCTGATAACGACCTACTTGCGAATGCGAAATTATGCAAGGCTACATGGCCTGTTGGTGTTACTCCTGTCTTTCACTGGAGCGAGGGGAAACCAGAAAAACCCCGTGCTCACGCCGACTATGTTGCAGACGACAATCTTCCTTTTTATTTAGGCGTAAATTGGGAGATTGAAACCAAGGCTAAGGATAAGGCGATTGCTCGACTTAAAAAACAAATCAAAATTGACACAAATAAATAAATCTCCATAATTTGCACCATGACATTTTTACAAAAGAAAAGAAAAAGACTAGAAAAACAGCTAGAAAAAAGCGATTTGAAAATTTGTGGACTGGAAGCCCTCTTAAATCTCACGAAACTAAAGATTCAGCGCCTTGAAAAGAAGTGGCTCGCCGCTCGGACAAAAAATCTCGACATCCAAGAGAGCTTAAACCAGATTGATTTCCGCGCAAATAAGGATACTTATCGCCGCCAGTGGCCTGAGTTATACCGCGTCGATAGAGTTGAGAATGATACAAAATTCATTTCTTGTGAGCGAGTAATTGACTGGCTGTCTATTCATGGGATGGACGATTGGTTTACGAGTGCATGGGAAGGCGGAGAAATCGTAGTAAAAGAATTTGGCGGCCTCGAAAAAGAAGATTTCATTTCCTTTGCTGAATTAGATAAACTGCTTTGGTTCTGGGGTAACAATCGAAATGCACAAATTTTCAGAATTATTGAAAAAAGTATTGACTCACAAGATTAATCTGTCATACTGATAACCATAAATTGCTAAAACTCTTACGAAAGAAAAAATTATGAACCAAGCCAAATCCGCCCTCTGCTCTAACATTCGCCGCCGCCACTTAAATGGCGATTACATTCGTGGTAATCAATGGCGAGGTTACGAAGAAGACGAACGTCCCTCTTGGGACAAGCGTGTACAACGCCACGCCAACAAACTTCGCCACAACTCCAACAAAGGATAATCATGTCTGGACTCAAATCTCTACCAACTCTTTACGACAAAGACTCTCATGGACGCATTCGCACATGGACAATGTTCCATATCGAAGACAGCTATTGGTCTGAATCTGGCGTTGAAGGCGGCAAAGTCAAAGTAGATAAGCCGCGCATCGCTAAGCCAAAAAATGTTGGCCGAGCCAACGAAACAACTGGCGAAGAACAAGCCGCCCTCGAAGCTCGCTCCAAATGGGACAAAAAGATAAAGGAAGGTTATCAACAAGACAAAGCTAAGGCAGGAGAGTATTACTTCTTCAAACCAATGCTGGCAGATAAGTATCCAAGCAGGAATAAAAAGATAACAGAAATCTTTGATAAAGGTGGACATGTATATTGTCAACCAAAGCTTGATGGCATTCGTTGCATTATGCGTCTGGAAAATGGCCGCATTGTCGCACGTTCTCGCATGGGGAGCGAATTTGATACGCTTGACCACATCAAAGCTGCTCTAAAGCAACATTTCGACGCAGACCCAAACCTCGTTCTCGATGGCGAACTCTATAACCACAAATTCAAAGACAACTTCAACAAAATTGTCTCCCTGATTAAACAGGAAAAGCCAAAAAGAAAAGATGGTCAAACAAATAAAGCTTGGGCCAAAAAATGGGCTGAATGGGAAGAAAATGTAAAGCTTGCCGAAAAATACGCTCAATATCATATCTATGACATGCCGCAAATTGGCGACCTCACAACAAAAGATAACTTTATTGAAAGATGGGGTTCATGGGTTCGTGATGACGAGGTAACTCCCTTGGTTGCTACGAGCAAAGTGCATAATCAGAAGGAACTTGACGAGTTCTACGAACTGTATCTTGAACAAGGTTATGAGGGGCAAATGATTCGCATGGACGCACCTTACGAAAGTGATGGGCGGCCAATCTCTCTTCTCAAGCGTAAAGAGTTTATCGACATCGAAGCGGAAATTCTGCAAATAACAGAGGGAAATGGAAATTGGGCAGGTTATGCCAAATCCATCACCGCCAAAATGGATAACGGAATCGAATTTGATTCAAATACAGTAGGTGACTTCGAATATACCAAAGACTTGCTCGATAACAAGGACAAGTACATTGGTAAACAAGCTACATTTCGTTTCTTGAACTATACGCCTGATGGCAAGCCACGTTGCCCACATATGCACTCAATTCGAGATTACGAATAAAAAACATTGACTTACATAAAACTACTGTCATACTAGGAACCATGATTAAGACAGACCTTGCTAAATTCAACGAGTTTTTCAATTCCTTAAAGCTGGCTCACGTTCGTCGTGAAACAAAGTATTGGGAAAGTTTACAAACAAATAGTGACTTTGATGTATTCAAACGCTGGTTGTTTGCTATCTTATCTGTAAACTCAGACTGGAAATCCAATGTTTACGCATACAAGTTTTTGCTCTCAGACTTTTCTTGGATGATTTCAAGGGAATCTCTGGACGCAAAGATGCCGCTCGCTAAGGTTGGCCTCAATGTTCGCAGAGCAGAGGGAATCTGGCAACTGGTCGAAGGATTTCGCGAAGACCCAAAGCAATTCACGAAAAAAGACGACGAGACGTGGGTAGAGTGCCGCGACCGACTAATTGGCCGCATTCACGGCCTTGGGAACGCAAAGACTACTTACGCCCTCAATCTTTCTTACCCTGTAGACGCAGAGCTTCTATGCCTAGACATCCACGTTCTACGATTCATGGGGTACGAAAAACAATCAATATCCTCTCTTAGGCAGTACAAAGAGTACGAAACTCTATGGATGGATAAGTGTGACGAGGTTGGCGTTGCTCCTAATGTCGCTCGCGAAATTTACTGGAACAGAGTGCAAGGTCGCACAAACTCACGCTACTGGTCTTATTGCTTAGAAGCTTGACAAACTAACTATAAATCTGGTATTATATAAATCATGACAAACTTGGATGAACAAGATAAAGCTATTGAAGCCTTAATACAAGAGGCTGATGAAACTCGCGAGCGAGAGGAGGGAGTAGGTCTCTCAGACACTTTGGTAAATATCGTCAAGGACGCATTTATTAAGGGTGGGCGGTTCGCATCAAACCAACAAATCAAAAACTTTTTACAGGAGGCTAATTAATTGGAGGCATTAGGAACTTTAATAGTATTCATCGCACTCTCCGCACTGGTTTATCAACGCATCAAATGAACGCATCAACAATAGCAATCATCGCACGCAAGCTAGCGGACCTAGGCGTCTCGCCTTATAGTCCAGAGTACGACTCAAAATTCAATCAACTCTACATCGAGCACATATCTAGTGAATACCTCTGAGCAGGAAAGATATATTCAGGCACTAAAGATGTATGAAATTGCATATGTCAAACGAATAGACTTTCAAGAAATAGACTGGAAACTTGCACTTTATTATCCCACGACTTACACCAGATTAAGGGCACAGGGATTCCTTAATCCGTGGAGAAATTAACAGAAATAGAAAGGTAGGGTATCGCCTTCCGAAACCAAACTATCTAATAAAAGCGGCTCAGAGAGAGACTGAGAAACCAAAGGCTAGAACATAAACTACTAAATAGAAAGGATGAACAATGAAGTAAAAATAATTAAAAGCCCCTAGGGCACCGAGTTTTATATCTTAATTATGAATGTTTAGAATGTTTAAAAAAACAAAAGCTAACCGTAGCTTGCTCAAATAGGAGTAAAAACGGAACCAAATAGAGTCAAATAAATCCGAGGGTTGAAAACCCCTCCCGATTCCGACTCAAACGAGTTGGGGAATATTCCCCAACTCGCCCCTGGTTGGGGAATATTCCCCACCCTCCCGCCGATTGGGGAATATTCCCCAATCGGTATTTTTTTGCAGAAAAGCAAGAAAAAGGGTTGACGCTTCCCTTATTATTCCCATACTGTAAAGCATGATTACCTTGAAAGAAACTGTTAAGCCGCTCACCAAGCTTTGGAGAGAGTGCAAAAAAGAAATCTTCAAAATGCACGGAGTGAACCAAAAGGATGCTCCCGCCAATGCTTGGGATTATGCCGCAAGGAAGTTTGCTGAAAAACTTGAGGAAATTGGATTTGAGTTTATTGGCAGCGGCTGCTTTAAGAAAGCTTACGCTTGCGAGAAAAGAAATGTTGTTGTTAAGCTTTACTACGATTACGCCAACAAATGGAAAGACACTCCATCCAAGAAGCCAGAGTCCATCAAAAATCACATCATCAAAAATCTTTTTCGGGATGTCATGGTTATGATTCAGCCTTTGGTTGACAACTCTCAAGACTCGGCTTGGGAGGCTGAGCAGATATTAGAAGCGATTTATGGCGAGAAAACTTGCTACGAGTACGACATCAAGGAAAGCAATGTCGGCTTGGTAGATGGCGAACCAGTAATTTTCGACTACACTAAACGGAAAAGCACTTGGTTAAACAAGTGGTAATCATAGAGTTGGGGAATATTCCCCAACTCGCGGCCCGTTGGGGAATATTCCCCAATCGGTTTTTTTTGAAAAAAAGGGTTGACAGTTTGAAAATTCCCCGCATACTGGAGGGCATGATTAAAACTATAAATGCTTATGACTGGATTGCTGATGTTGATTTGGCAATCGAACGACACAAACAAGGCTTGACTTCTGAAAAAAAGAAAGGGATGATGGTTTATCTTGACAAGAGCACTCCAGTTCTTGTACAATATGCGGATAAAAAATCATTCAACAAAGCAAAATCAGTATCCAAAAGGGCGGGTCAATCTTCCTGTCTTAGAAATGTGCTGGATGCTGGCGGAAGATTACAATAAAAACATCTAAACTACTATGACAAAATACACATACGATTCATACACGATGACATATTGGTTTCAAACCGAAGACGGAGAATGGGATGAAGTTCTTGAAATCCCAGAAAACGAAAAAAAGGGTTGACTGTTCCACATGATTCCGCATACTGAAAGTCATGATGAACCTAAAAGAGGCCGCCCAGCCGATAATTAAACTGTGGAACAAAACTAAACGTGATAGCTTTAACAAGTGGGGAATAAGGCAAAAACAAGCCTCTTGGGAATCATGGGAGCGTGTCGCAAACCTTTTTTGTGATAGTCTTATTAGTGCGGGGTTTCGCAGCGTAGGCAGGGGGAGCTTTAAGACGGCGTATGCAAAGAGCGACCTTCCCCTTGTTGTCAAAGTATTTTACGATTTTGAAGATAAGGAATTGGATACCCCGTCCGCCAAGCCCAGAAGCATCCGTAGCCACATTATCAAAAATGTCTACCGAGATGTTATGATGATGATTCAACCGCTTGTTGATACGAGCAGCGAGGCCAAAAGCATTGCAAGACGTTCGCTGATAGACATTTACGGGGCGCATATCTGCAACAGATACGATGTTAGTAGCGACAACGTGGGGCTGGTAGATGGCGAGCCTGTCATTTTTGATTATACCACCAACAAAGATAAGTGGGAGTATTAAGACGTTGAGATTGGGGAATATTCCCCAATTCGCGGGCCGTTGGGGAATATTCCCCAATTTTCACTTTTCTGCATTTTTTTATTGACCATTCGGGGAATTATGTCATTCTCATATACATGAATGAGAAAATTAACGCCGCCGCCGAAGCACTTAACCTTAACGCTTCTGACATTGTAAACCTCTTCCACACCCTCGCACTAAACTTAGATGGTATGGCAGAAGAAGAACCTCTCGATGGAGATGAAACCGAAATTTTATCAGAAGCTTTTCATTCTTATCTTGACACTTACTACGACAACGTCTAAAGTACAACTTTCACACTAACCCAAACCTAGAAACTAAAAATGGAAAACGCATCACGCATCGACCTCATTGCTAAAAAAGACAAACTCGGCATAATGCTGCCAATCGACAACGCCCCAGAATTTGACGAAAACACTGAGGAGTGGGATTTGTGGTTTGCTTATGAAGATTTGCAATGCCCTGAACGCTCAGATGACCTCACTCACGTTGGATTCTCATCGGAGCAAGCGGCAATCAATTGTGTTAGCGAAATCGCAACCCAACGTGCCTTAAAACGCCTCGAACTTGAAGAGGCAGAAAAGCAATCTAAAAACCAATTAGTAGAAGCATGATTAACCCAGCACAAGTAACCAACTACGAAAGAACTGATTGTGAACTTCAGGAATTCTTATTATTTTGTATTTGCGTCAGTGGAAAACGGAGTGCTATCGAAGCTCCGAAGCTGGATGCCTTTCTGTCAGACAACTTATACCCGCTACCACTCAAACCATTTATGTTGATTAAGTATCTCGACTCTGTTGGCAAGCTTGAGCGACAACTAAAAAAGCATCGCATCTCACCTTACGGACAACGCTTGAAAAGCTTTCGTGCGGTGAGTTGCCTAACTAATCTCGACTCAATCGGTGTGACTGAATTAAATGGGGTTCCAGGAATTGGCTTGAAAACTTCTCGCTTCTTCCTCTCTCATTCTCGCAAGGGGTTTGACGAACCAATGCTTGACACCCACATCTTGAAGTATTTGAGAGATAATGGTTATGTTGACGCTCCAAAGTCTACGCCCCAGAACTCAGAGATTTACAACAAGTTCGCCAATGCGTTCAAAAGCTTGGCTAATCAACTGGGTAAGTCTGTGACAGACTTAGATTTAGAGGTCTGGAAAAAGTATAGTGGGACGACATAGGCAATTGGGGAATATTCCCCAGCCGCCCGCGAGTTGGGGAATATTCCCCAACTCTACGCCTCAGCTGAGGCGTTCCACAAAGAACAGTTGCGGGGTATTGGTGACGAAAAACCCTCTGTGGATATACAAGTGCATATCATTGAGATGATTCTTGTCAAGCTCCAAGCATACGCAGTATTTGCCTTGAAGTTCTTTTTGCTGCTTCTCAGTGAATGTGTGGAAGTTCCAGTGATGTTCAGCATAGTGAATTGTTGCAACCAAGACTTTGCCGCCCTCTTCGTCGAGGACTTCACGAGCTTTATCTTTGGCGTTTTGTAAGGTGTAAGCTTTAATCATATTGGCATTATGACACATTGAGCTTTAACGTCAACAAAAAACTTTATCAAAAAAAGGTATTGACCTGTGCCTATTTTCTGTCATGATGTAGTCATGATTAACTTACTTAGCTCCCCACAAAAAATGCCTTGCAACTCATTCAACATTCCAGCTATGCTCTACTGCCCTGCTGCAAAGTTGATTATCAACGCCGCGAAAAAAGCTGGCAAAGCAATTGATGATTTGATTTGCTCTCATTGCTATGCCCTCAAAGGTTCTTACCTTTTTGCCAATGTCAAAAAAGCCCTGCAAGCCAAGGCCGATTTGATTACCAAGTCTTTGCGTGAAGACAATGGAGACACATTTGTCGAAACAATGGTTTCTCAAATTACTGCCAAGTATTACAAGAATGGACAAAAGAAGTCTCTGAAAAATTGCAATACTGATTTATTCCGCGTACACGATAGCGGCGACCTGTTCAGCAAGAAGTATATTGAGTGCTGGATTCGGATTTGCCAAGCATTGCCAGATATTCGCTTTTGGTTTCCGACTCGCGAATACGTGCGGATTGACCAACTCCCCCACCTTCGCAAGTTGGCAGAATTGCCAAATGCTATCGTACGCCCTTCAGCCCTGAAGGTTGACGAACCTGCTCCGAAGATTGCTGGCTTAGATGGCGGAACTTCCGTTTACACTTCCGAAGAAAAAGCAAAAGCTGACGGGCATATGGTTTGCCCTGCAACAGTTCACCCATACAGAATGGGAAAGAAAGCTTGGTCTGCACTAGACAAAAAGAAACGCGGCGAACTCGCTTCCTGTGCTGGTAACAACTGTCAAGCTTGTTTCATTAAGTCTTGCAAGTCAAAAGCTTATCTCGCCCACTGATATAAGCTAGCCTAATTGGGGAATATTCCCCAACGGGCCGCGGGTTGGGGAATATTCCCCAATTTTCACTTTTTGCAAAAAAAGTATTGACCTCACCTTTTATTCTGTCATCATATTAACAATGAAAGATACCTTTGGAAACCCTCTCGCAGTCGGCGACATCGTCGCTTATTCTCATGACAAGTCCTCTCGACTTTTTCATTACGTAGTTTTGAAACTTGGTGCAAAGAAAATCAAGATTGACCAATTTGATATTAAAGACGGCGTCATTGCCCCTCGCTCTGAAACTCGTTCTTGGATAACATTTAGCTTTGTGCACCCTGAACGTGTCGCAAAAAAAATCGCATAAATTGAAAAAAAGTATTGACGCAACCGATTTAATTTACATACTGTATTACATAATCAAAGTTTAACCTAAACGAAAACATATCATGAAACACACTAACGCTAAATCCGCTGTAAAATCACTCGAAGGCCGCTTCGCTCACGTTCTTGTCCGTCGCCCTTCTGCACCTTACGCTCACAAAAGCTACTCAGCTAAAGTGAACAAAGTCACCGACACTTTTATCGAGTTCGTCGATATGAACGAAAAGAAAAATCGCAAGGTTCGCCGTGTAACTCACAGCAACCTGCTCCGCATTAAGTCGGGCCGTGATTCTTGGGGTAAAAAGGCTGCTGTAAAGTAAGCCTCCCTAATTGGCACTGGTGGCGAAATTGGCTAACGCAGGCGGCTGCAACCCGTCTATTTGCAGGTTCAAATCCTGTCCAGTGCTCCAATTTTTAACAATCCAACTTACCAAACCTATGAGACAAACACGAGAGAGCAAAACAAACTGGGTTCCCGCCCCAAAATCAAAGAAAGATGCAGACTTCTTTCTTGCAACCAAAGAATTTTTTAAGGATACAGGTATCGCCCTGAAAAAATGGGCGGCACGGGTTAAAGGTAATCAAGGTTAGGTTATAGAGCTGGGGAATATTCCCCAGCTCGCGGCCCGTTGGGGAATATTCCCCAATTTTCACTTTTTTGCGAGAAAGTGTTGA
>JAYPYG010000041.1:0-6450 GCA_038280095.1 Fidelibacterota bacterium
GTTCATATCGACGGGGAGGTTTGGCACCTCGATGTCGGCTCATCGCATCCTGGGGGTGGAGAAGCTCCCAAGGGTTTGGCTGTTCGCCAATTAAAGCGGTACGTGAGCTGGGTTCAGAACGTCGTGAGACAGTTCGGTCTCTATCCGCTGTGGGCGTAAGAAATTTGAAGGAATCTGCTTCTAGTACGAGAGGACCGAAGTGGACAAACCTCTGGTTTACCAGTTGTATCATCAGATGCATCGCTGGGTAGCTACGTTTGGAAGGGATAAGCGCTGAAAGCATATAAGCACGAAGCCCATCCTAAGATTAGATTTCTCATATCGTAAGATAATAAGAATCGTTGGAGATGACGACGTTGATAGGCTATAGGTGTAAGTGCAGTAATGCATTCAGCCAAGTAGTACTAATTTTTCGAAGGCTTTTTCAATAGTTTTTATATGACTTGTGTTTTAATTGATATTAAATAGTCGACGTTAATTTCCATAAAGCTTACCGGTGACAATAGCATAGAGGCCACACCCGTTCCCATCTCGAACACGGAAGTTAAGCTCTATAGCGCCGATGGTACTTCACGGGAGACTAGTGCGGGAGAGTAGGACATTGCCGGTATTTATTTTTTTCATATATTTGTATATTATTTTTTATGCAAAAACTCATCAAAACATTGATATCTAATTGTCCTGAAGACACTATTCAGTTTGCTAAAGATTTGTCCAAGACTATTCCGTACGGATCAACAATTTTCATGGTTGGAGATTTAGGATCAGGTAAAACCACATTTACTAAAGGATTTGCTGAAGGCTTAGGGTTTAGTAATGAAGTACAATCACCAACATACCCCATTTTAAATGAATATTCACATTCCGATAATTTTATTTATCATTTTGATTTATATAGACTAAAGTCTGTATCTGAATTTTTAGAAATTGGAGGTATTGAGTATCTTTCTAGCACAAATGGAATATGTATAATTGAATGGCCTGAGCTAATTGATAGTTTTGATATTGAGAATAAATTTAAAATTCTTTTTAAAGTCAATGGTAGTGAGTCTAGTAGAACTATTGAGGTATATAAATGAATCTTTTGGGCATAGAATCTTCTAGTAGAAAGTTATCAGTAGGACTAATGAAAAGGGATAGTTTCTCTGAACTTCATTCCGAAAAAATCAATGATACTGCAAATAGTTTGCCACTATTATCAAAAAAAATAATTAATAATGCATCATTAAGTTTTGAAAACTTAGATGCAGTTTGTATTTCTTCTGGACCAGGTTCTTTTACAGGGCTAAGAGTTGGTATGAGTTATGCAAAAGGAATTGCAATGGCTTTAGATATACCTATTGTACCAGTTTCAACTTTTGATTCGCTTGCTTATAAGAATACTAGTAAAAAACTATCTACATTAATTTATTCACATGGAAACACATTTTATATTTGTGAATATAGTATAGATGATGGAATTCTTTTAAAGTCAAGTAAACCCAAATCTATTTTAAAGGAAAATGTTATGGAATTATCTCAAGATATAGTTTTCAATGGGCCAACGAATATTTTTGAAGATTTAAAAGCACATGACTTAAAAATTGAATTCACAGATCTTAGCGTAAATAACATTTTAAAAATTGCCCAGCAGAATTTTAAGTTGTTAAAGACAAAATCTTTAGACAACTTAGTTCCTGATTACGTCGGTAATTTTGAGGTCAAATAAAATGAGTTGGTTTACTAGAAAAAAACAAAATATTGAAAAAAATACAAAGAAGAATCTTCCTAATGATTTATGGAGGAAGTGTTCTTGCGGAGAAATTCTTTATAACCCTGAACTAGAAGCTTCTTTTTCTATTTGCCATCATTGCAACTTTCATTTTCCAATTACAAGCGAACAATATCAAGATATCATTCTTGATAAAAAATCTGAGAGTCTTTTTTCAGATATTTCTTCAATAGATATGTTGGGATTTAAAGCAAATAAATCTTACGAAGAAATACTTGAAACTGTTCCTAATAATAAAGAGGCGGTAGATTGTTTTTTAGGAGAAATTGAAAACAGAAAAGTTGTATTGTGCATCATGAATTTTAAATTCATTGGTGGAAGTATGGGCAGTGCTGTTGGAGAAAAAATTTCAAAAGCAATCAGTTTAGCAAATGAGAAAAACTGTCCAATAATAATTTTATGTCAATCTGGTGGAGCAAGAATGCAAGAAGGAGCGTTATCCTTAATGCAGTTATCTAAAATTAGTACTCATCTTGCAAAATTTTCTAAGAAGGGTGGATTGTATATTTCAATATTAACTTACCCTACTACTGGCGGTGTTACAGCTAGCTTTGGAATGCAAGCAGATGTAACAATAGCTGAACCAAAAGCTTTAATTGGGTTTGCTGGACAAAGAGTTATTAAGCAAACTACAAGTCAAGAATTACCTGATCATTTTCAAACATCTGAGTTTTTAAAAGAGAAAGGTTTTATTGATTTTGTTGTTGACAGAAAGAATTTAAAAAATAGTATTTCTAAGGTTTTGGATGTTTTGGCATGAAAAGTAAGGATAAAATATTGATTTTAGATTTTGGCTCTCAATATACTCAGTTAATTGCTAGAAGAGTTAGAGAGATTGGTGTTTTTTCTGAAGTAAAACCATCCTCAATATCAACTGAAGAAATAATTAAAATGAATCCGTCAGGCATTATCCTTTCTGGAGGACCTGAAACTGTTACTATAAGTTCTTCGCAGAAAGTACATAAATCATTATTGGAAGCAAAAATACCAATTTTAGGTATATGTTATGGAATGCAAACTATTGCAAATGAACTTAGTGGTTCGGTTGTTAAATCTGATATAAGGGAATTTGGTCATGCAGAAATTTCTCATGTTAATCAGTCTATCTTATTTGATAATGTAAGTTTTGATTCAGATAGTCTTGATGTATGGATGAGTCATGGAGATAAGGTTGAAATTCTTCCAGAAAACTTTGAGATAATTGCCTCTTCCAAAGATTGTAAAGTAGCAGGATTTCAAAATTCAGACTCAAATATTTTTGGACTACAATTTCACCCAGAAGTAACTCATACTAATCAAGGTGAACAGATTTTATCTAACTTCATTTTTAAAGTATGTAGTTGTAGTAAAAATTGGTCCACATCTGATATCATAAATTCAATGGTGTCTGATGTAAAAAACAAAGTAAAAAATGAGAAGGTTTTATTAGGGCTTTCTGGTGGTGTTGACTCATCTGTAGTAGCTATGTTATTACAAAAAGCTATTGGAAATAATTTAATTTGTATCTTTGTTGATCATGGCTTGCTAAGGCTCGGTGAAGTAGATGAGGTGATATCAACATTCGAAGCTTTAGATATTGATATAAGATTAGTTGATGCCTCAGAATTATTTTTTTCAAAACTCTCAGGAGTAACGGATCCGGAACAAAAAAGAAAAATTATTGGAAATACTTTCATTGATGTATTTGAAAATGAAGCAAAAAAAATAAAGGATGTTGATTGGCTAGCTCAAGGAACTATTTATCCAGATGTAATTGAGTCTTCTTCTGATGACCATAATTCAAGTGTAATTAAATCACATCACAATGTTGGAGGTCTTCCTGAAAGGATGAATCTAAAATTATTAGAACCAATTAGAGAGCTTTTTAAAGATGAAGTTAGGAAAATTGGAGCTGAATTAAATACTCCTCAGCATATTTTACAAAGACATCCATTTCCAGGCCCTGGACTGGGTATTAGGGTGATGGGAGAGATTACCCAAAAGAGAATTGATATTTTACAAAAAGCAGATAAAATTTTTATAGATGAACTAAAAGCAGAAAAACTATATGATTCATTAAGCCAAGCTTTTGTTGTTTATTTACCAATAAAGTCAGTTGGTGTTGTTGGTGATGAAAGAAGGTATGAAGATGTTTTAGCTTTGAGAGCAGTTGAGACTGTTGATTTTATGACAGCAAATTGGGCGCATTTACCCTATGATTTTATTGGTAAGGTTTCCAACCGAATTGTTAATGAGATTCCACTTGTTAGCAGAGTTGTTTATGATTGCACTGGCAAGCCTCCTGCAACTATTGAGTGGGAATAATGATAGAAATAGTTGGATTCAACAAAAAGTATTCCGAACAGTTTTTCACCTTAAATAAAGCATGGATTGAAGAGTCATGGCATTTGGAAGATTCTGATAAAAAAGATCTACTCAATCCTGATAAAATTGTTGAAAATGGTGGACAGGTTTTCTTTGCTTTAGATAATAAAAGTGTAATTGGTACGGTAGCAATGATAAAGAGTTCAGATGATAAGTTTGAGTTAGCTAAAATGACAGTCCAAGAGGATTTTAGAGGAAATGGAATTGCAAACATGCTTTTGGATGAGAGTATAAAATTTTCAAAGCAAAATAATGCTAGAGAAATTTTTTTAATATCAAATGATTCATTAATTATAGCCAGGAACCTTTATGATAAATATGGCTTTAAAGAAGTTAAGTTAGATTCTCAAAAATATAATAGAGGAAATGTTAAAATGAGTCTAAAAATAACAAATTAATTTTTTAATTGTTTAGCGTATATTTAAACATGTGTGGAATAGTAGCATATAAAGGACATAAAAACTGTTATCCAGTACTTTTAGATGGATTACATAAACTTGAGTATAGAGGATATGATTCTGCTGGAGTTGCTTGTCTTACTGAAAATGGTAAAATTACAGTTACAAAAAGAAGTGGAAAAGTAAAGCAGCTTGAAGATGGATTAAAAAAAAGTAATTTAATTGAAAATTGTAATGGTTCAGGTATCGCACACACTAGATGGGCAACTCATGGAGAGCCAAATCAAGTAAATGCTCATCCTCATAAAGACCAATCTGGAAATATTGTATTAGTTCATAATGGAATTATTGAAAATTATGACCCAATTAAAAAATTTTTAAAATCCAAAAAAGTTAAATTTAAATCTCAAACTGATACTGAGGTTTTAGTTCAACTAATCGGATATTTTTTTAATCAAGGAAAACTAAATTTTGAACAATCAGTAAGAGCTGCTTTGCAGAGGGTTGATGGAGCATATGGAATTGTAGTCTTAAATAAAAAAGAACCTGATCTAATGATTGCAGCTAGAAAAGGAAGTCCTCTAGTTCTGGGTATTAAAGATAAGGAGTTTTTCATTGGGAGCGATATTTCTCCTATTATTAAACACACGCAGCAGATTATATATCTTGAAGATTCTCAAATGGCTATTATTAATGGAGATAACTACAAGATAACTTCTATCAATGAGGACGTAAGCCTTCCCAAGAAAGTTGAAAAAATTGACTACAAAATTGATGATTATGAAAAAGGAAAGTTTAAATACTTTATGCATAAAGAAATTCATGAGCAGGTTGATACTATTCGAAATACTATTTTTGGAAGGACAAAAAAAGATAGTGTAATGCTTAATGGTTTATCGGATTATTGGCAACAAATAAAACAAGCTGATAAAATTTTTATTACAGCTTGTGGTACATCATGGCATGCGGGTTTAATCGGAAAAAATTTGATCGAAAGATTTGCCGAGGTTCCTGTACACGTAGAATATGCTTCAGAATTCAGATATAATAAAACCTTAATTGATAATAAAAGTGTTGTAATTGCTATCTCACAATCAGGTGAAACTGCAGATACTCTTGCTGCAATAAAGAAATCTAATGATTTTGGGGCAATAACAGTTGGAATCTGTAATGTTCCTGGAAGTTCAGTTGCCAGAGAAACTAATTGTGGTATTTTTACAAGATGTGGTCATGAGGTAGGAGTTGCTTCAACAAAAGCTTTTACAGCACAGATAAGTATACTTTATTTAATAGCCCTAAAATTAGCCGACTTTAATGATACTATGTCGAAAACAGCAATTAAAAAGCACTTAGATTACGATAAAGATATAAGTAAAATTAAAAATGTCCTAAGAAAAGAAAATGAAATCAAAAAAATTGCTCTCAAGTATAAAAATGCTAATGATTTTTTATATTTAGGAAGAGGTCTGAATTTTCCTGTTGCTCTTGAAGGAGCATTAAAATTAAAAGAGATATCGTACATTCATGCTGAAGGGTATCCTGCAGCTGAGATGAAACATGGTCCAATAGCCTTAGTTGACAAAAATATGCCGAATGTTTTTATTGTCCCAAAAGATAAAACATATGAAAAAATCATTTCAAATATTGAGGAAATAAAATCAAGAAAAGGAAAAATTATTATCATTACAGATTCAAAGGATAAAATTTTAAAAGATCTTGCCAATGATTTGATATATGTTCCAAAAACAAATCACTATATGTTTTGTGTGTTAGCAACAATAGTCCTCCAATTATTTGCTTATTATATAGCAGTAGGTAAAAAATTAAATGTTGACAGACCACGAAATCTTGCTAAATCAGTTACCGTGGAGTAGAGATAAGAGGGGGTTGTCTTGGTAAATGTGTTTAAAACTGATT
>JAYPYG010000042.1:0-3391 GCA_038280095.1 Fidelibacterota bacterium
ATTACAGTAGCTGCATTTCTTGAGTATTTTGATGACTCGCATGAATTTGATAAAGAGTATTGGCAAATTTTATCTGAAAGATTTAAAAGATTAAACTTTAAGATGCCTAATCTTAATAAAAATCAAGCATTCAAATCTAAAAAAGGAATAATGATTCCAAACCTAGTTGGTACTGCAAGAGGGTTGCATTACACTAAAAAACATGATTCAGTTTTAAAAAGTGTAAAGGGTTTAATTGCAGGAGATAAAAATATAGTCAATTTTTTTGCACTTCCAGGAGTTCCTAAAGAAATGAAATCTATGTTTACAAATTATGTGTTACCAGAAATTGAAAAATCACTAAAGAATAAAGTGGTTTGTAAAAGTATTAGAACAACAGGAGTTCCTGAGTCCATTCTTCAAGAAAAGATTACAGATATTATTGATGCCAATAAAGAAAAATGTGATATTGCGTTCTTGCCACATAGAATGCTAGGAGTTGATATACGTCTTACATCATCAGATAATCATTTGGTTGAAGATCTGGTTAATGCTATAGTTCCAAGAATAAAAAAATATGTATATGGTTATGACAGCGATAAGTTAGAACAAGTAATAGCTGATTTACTTATTCAAAATAATCTTACAGTAAGTACCGCTGAATCATGCACTTCAGGTTTACTTGCATCAAGATTGACAGATGTTCCTGGAAGCTCTCAATATTTTAAAGGTGGAAGTGTCTGTTATAGTAATGAGTCAAAAATTAATGATGTTGGTGTAGATAAGGATTTAATAGAAAGATATGGAGCGGTTAGTGAGGAAGTTGCAGAGTCTTTAGCAAAAAATATTGCTCAAAAAAATAATACAGATATAGGAATCGGGATAACTGGAATAGCTGGTCCAGGTGGTGGAACAGAAAAAAAACCAGTTGGATTAGTATTTGTTGGAATATTTTATAAAAATAATTTATATATTAAGAGGTATAATTTAACACCTGACAGAATCACAAATCGTGAATTAACTGTTACCTTGTGTCTTAATGAAATACGAAAAATTTTAAGAAATTCATAAATATTAAAGGAAAGTCATAATGGCAAAAAATGTAGATAAAGCGTTAGAAGCAGTTCAATTAGATATTAATAAAGAGTATGGAGATGGATCCATAATGAGATTGGGCGGAACAGCCAATCTTGATGTAGAAGCAATTTCAACTGGATGTCTTTCACTAGATATGGCTTTAGGAGTTGGCGGTGTACCAAAAGGAAGAATTATTGAAGTGTTTGGACCTGAATCTTCAGGAAAAACCACTCTAGCTTTACATATTGTTGCTGAATGTCAAAAAAATGGTGGAAAAGCAGCATTTATTGACGCTGAAAATGCATTAGATCCAGAATATGCTAAAAATCTTGGATGTAACGCAGACGACTTATTAGTTTCACAGCCAGATTCTGGAGAGCAAGCACTCGATATTCTTCAAAAGCTGCTAGAAACAGCTGCTTTGGATGTTATTGTAATTGACTCTGTAGCAGCATTAGTGCCTAAAGCTGAGCTTGATGGACAAATTGGTGATGTTACTGTTGGTTTACAGGCAAGATTGATGTCACAAGCTTTAAGAAAGCTTTCTGGTCCAATTAACAAATCTAGAACATGTGTAGTTTTTATAAATCAAATTAGAGAAAAAATTGGTGTAATGTTCGGTAGTCCAGAAACAACTCCAGGTGGTAGAGCGTTAAAATTTTACTCATCAGTAAGATTGGATATTAGAAGAATAGCTGCTATTAAAGAAGGAACTGATATGACTGGAAATAGAACCAGAGTAAAAGTTGTAAAAAATAAAGTAGCTCCACCTTTTAAAATGACTGAATTTGATATTATGTACGGTAAAGGAATCTCATATGCTGGAGATTTACTGGATTTAGCTTTACAGGGTGGCGTAGTTGAAAAAATGGGCTCCTGGTTCTCTTACAAAGGTGATAAGATTGCTCAAGGCCGAGAAAAAGTTAAAACTCTTCTAGAAACTGATGACAAGCTGATGAAAAGCGTATTATCTGATGTTAAAGATTATTTAGAGTTGAATTAAGATTCTTTAATAATTTTTAAAAAATCTTTGTGCACTTTTTTGTTAGAAGCGACAATGCATTTATCAAAACTATATTGATTTCCGTTTTCATTTGTAACAGATCCACCTGCTTCAGAAATAATGATATTACCGGCTGCTGTATCCCACGGTTGTAGATTGTATTCCCAAAATCCTTCAACAATACCTTTTGCTACATGACACATATCTAAGGAAGCTGCTCCCAATCTTCTAACACCATGTGAATTAAGATTGATGTTCTTAATAACTTGCAAATTTTTATCAATATAATTTTCATCGTATGGTATAAAGCCTGTTACGTATAACCCTTCATTAAAACGATCTTTTTCTGAAACAGATATTGGAGAATCATTACTAAAAGAACCGCCATCTTTAGAAGCAAAAAACTTTTCGTTGTTAGGGATATCATAAACAACCCCAACCAGCGGTTTACTTTTAAAGAAAACGCCTATAGAAACAGCAAAAGAAGGGTAATTATGTACAAAATTGTTGGTACCGTCAATTGGGTCAATGTACCAGGTATAATCTGAATTTAAATTATTTGATCCTATTTCTTCTGAAACAATATTATGTTCCGGAAAAGAATCTTCAATTTTTTTGGCAATAAGTTTATCAGCTTCAATATCAGTCTGAGTTACAAGGTTTGAAACTTCTCCTTTAGATTTAAAAGATTTAATTTTTTGAGAAGATAAACGAATAAGTTCAGCAGCTTGATCTGAAATTTCTAATGCAGTATCAAGAATGTGATTAGTACTTTTCAAAGTATTTAGAGGATATATCTTTTAACTTAGTGCTTAAAAGAATGATCGCAATAAGGTTCGGAAAAGTCATAAAAGCAAGGGCAGCATCACCAAGATTCCAAACTTGTTTTAAAGTTAATAATGAGCCAAAAAATACCATCATAACATAAACATATCTATAGTATGCAATATAACTAGATCCAAACAAGTACTCAGTTGCTCTATCACCATAAAATGACCAACTTATAGCAGTTGAAAGAGCAAAGAGAACAACAGCAATAGTAACCATTTCACTACCAAAAGGAATTCCTTGTGAAAAAGCATAACTAGTAAGTAATACACCTTCTTTTAATTCAACAATCGATGAATCAATTCTTAGCGAATAAAACTCAGTAAATTTCCATGAACCAGTAACCATAATTACTAAGCCAGTTAAAGTACAAATTATAATAGTATCAATATATGGTTCTAATAAAGCAACAACACCTTCTCTAGTTGAGTATGGTGTTTTTGCTGTTGAATGAGCAATGGCAGCTGAACCTTGACCTGATTCACTTGAAAATAAACCTCTTTT
>JAYPYG010000042.1:3491-6376 GCA_038280095.1 Fidelibacterota bacterium
CCGCCTAAAATAACTGAACCAACAATTGCAGCACAAATTAGACCAATTGCAACATGCATAATAGATATATTTGAAACATCACCTAATAAAGCAACTTCTCTTGTAGACATTAAAAAATTATCTGTTCCAAAAATAGAAGCTAATTGACTGTAGAGCTGCTGTGTAAGGGTATTTGATTGAATAGCGTTTCCTGTAAAGAAAGAACAAATAATTGTAAAACATGCAAATACTACTGCTAGCCATCTCCAATTAGGACCTAAACCGTTTTCTATAGTATACATTGGCCCTCCTGCAGTATTTCCTTGAGAGTCTGTTTCTCTGTATTCAACCGCGAGAGTACATTCAGCATACTTTAAAGCAGTTCCAAAAAAAGCTGTTATCCACATCCAAAATAATGCGCCAGGACCACCAATTTGAATTGCAATAGCTACTCCAGCAATATTTCCTATACCCACAGTAGCTGCTAAAGCGGTTGAAAGCGCTTTAAAATGATTTAAATCTCCTTCATCTTCCGTGCTGTCGTAGTCACCTCGGGTAACTCTAATGCCGTGCATAATGCGAGTTAATTGTGGAAATCCTAGCTTAAAAGTCATGTACATACCAGTTCCCAATAGGGAAATAACCATCAGAGGTATGGTAGCTAAGGGAAATGATTGTTTGAAGTCATCTGAAAAAAGATTTCCTGGAAAACTCCAAATTTGTTCAAAAAAGTGAACTCCGTATCCTGGAATCAATAGTAAAATTCCTATGATTGAAAAAACTAGAAGCGTATACTGATTTTTTGACATGGATACATATTAATTATTTTTTTAAAAGATGTACATTGATTTTTTATTATTAATTTAAAAAATGATTATTGCAGGCGTAGATGAAGTGGGTAGAGGATGTTTAGCTGGTCCAGTGGTAGCTGCAGCAGTCATTCTAAATAACTCTATTGATTCATTAAATGATTCAAAAAAATTATCTAAAAAGAAAAGAGAAGTTTTATTTAGCGAGATTTTAGGAAATTGTGCTTCAGTTGCTATTGGAGTTAAATGGAATGATTATATTGATAAGCACAATATTAAGATTGCATCTGAAGATGCTATGAAAGATGCAATAAGCTCATTAAGCGTTAGGCCAGATAAAGTTTTAGTTGATGGGTTTTCATTAGACATTCAAATTGAAAATGAGGGTATCATAAAAGGCGACCAAAAATATCAGCAAATTATGGCTGCTTCAATTATAGCAAAAGTAACAAGAGATGAAATAATGCGATCATTTCATTATATTTATCCACAATATGATTTTATATCAAATAGCGGATATGGAACAAAAAAACATTTGGAAGCATTAGACAAATACTCATATACACCAATACACAGACTAACCTTTAAGCCAATATCATCAAATATTAAATAATGCAAATCTTCATTAAAGAAATAAAATCACTTTCTGTTTTAATCTTGGCCATTCTTTTCTTAAAAGAAACAGTTGTAGAGCTTTATATCGTACCAACAGGAAGTATGGAAAAGAATATATTAAGAGGAGATATGCTTGTTGGAAGTAGATATATCTATGGTATGAAAGTTCCTCAAAAAATTTGGGTTCCATTTACAGCTGTAAGTATTCCTACATTTCTTCCTGATTATAGATTTCCTGCATTCAAAGATGTAGAAAGAGGAGATGTAGTAGTTTTCGAATATCCCAGAGATAATGTATATAAATATGTAAAAAGATGTATCGGTTTGCCTGGTGATAATGTTAGAATTGAAAATCGAAAAGTGTTAGTTAATAATGAAGAATATTTATTACCTGAAGGTGGTCAATTTTTATCGCAAGAACCATCATCAGAATCCTATATTGATGATAATGTATTTATGAATCTTGGTAATAAAGACAATATGAAAGCACTCCAAATTCCTAAAAAAGGTGATACATATATAATCAACGAGAACATGAATTGGGAGTTAATTATCCCTTTACTATTATTTGAAGGAAATAAAGTTGAATTGGTTTTTAACGATCAAAAGCTAACATTTACTAATGAAGATCCGTACGACCTTTATAGAAGAACGGGTGATAGGAAAGTATTTGATAATTATGTTCCGCAACCTAATGCTTCATTAATTAATCCATGGATGTCATTAATGAAAAAAGAATATTTAAAATATTTAAAAATAAATGATAAAGATATTAGTGAGATTGATACATATTCTTTAAAACAAGATTATTATTGGATGATGGGAGACAATAGAGATAATAGTGAAGATTCAAGATTTTGGGGTTTTGTTCCCAAGAGTCATATTCTTGGACAACCAGTTATTACTTGGTTTTCATTAGACTTAGAAAATTATTTACCCAGACTTTCCAGAATTGGAAATATTCCTAAATAAAAAAAATGTTTTCATATTGAATTTTCATTCATTAGTTTCTGTGGACTAAAAAAACAATTGAGGTATTTATTATGTTATCTAGTACAGAAAAGATTTTAAGTGTTATTGTTCTTGCTCTAACTCTAGCAGTTGGTTTTTCATTAATGCAATATGGATCAGCTATGGATGAAATGGCTCAATTAAGAAGTGAGCAAGCAGAGCATGTAGATATGGTAAATAAAGAATTTAAACAAAGAGTTAAAGCTGTTGAGTTAGAAAATATTGGCCAAGGTAAAGAGATTAAAAGAGGTCAAGATATGATTCTAGCCAATACTAAGTTAATTTATGCTAAGGCTGACTCTCTTGGAAATTTAATCGATGACCTAGCGTACGAGATTAAAAGAGTTGATAGAGACTTAACAAAAAGAATTAAAAATGTTCAACGTGATCTTGAAGGGTTAGAAGATAACTTTGATTCAGAAAAGCGTAGAACTAGAAGAGACCTATCAGATATTAAGAAACAGTTAAAAA
>JAYPYG010000043.1:0-4406 GCA_038280095.1 Fidelibacterota bacterium
GGCGCAACTGTTATTTCTGAAGAACAAGGTTATAAACTTGAAAGCGCTACACTTGATTATTTAGGAACTTGTAAAAAAGTTGTTAGTGACAAAGATAATACAACTATTGTTGATGGAAGTGGAGATAAATCTGCAATTGATGCTAGAGTTAATGAAATTAAAGTTCAAATTGAAAAATCTTCATCTGACTATGATAAAGAAAAGATGCAAGAAAGATTAGCTAAACTTTCAGGTGGAGTTGCGGTTCTTAATGTTGGAGCAGCAACTGAAGTTGAAATGAAAGAAAAGAAAGCTAGAGTTGACGATGCGTTGCATGCTACTAGAGCAGCTGTTGAAGAAGGTATTGTCCCTGGCGGTGGTGTTGCATTGCTTAGAGCTAGTTTAGACTTATCAAAAGTTAAAGCATCTGATTCTGAGCAAGTCGGGGTTGATATTATGAAACGTGCATTAGAAGGTCCGATAAGACAAATTTGTTCTAATGCAGGAGTTGAAGCTTCAATCGTTGTTCAAAAAGTTCTTGAAGGTAAAGACGATTTTGGATACGATGCTCGTGGAGATAAGTATGTTAATATGTTCAAAGCTGGAATAATTGACCCTGCTAAGGTGTCAAGAGTTGCAGTTGAGAATGCTGCTTCAATTTCAGGGTTGTTGTTAACTACTGAAGCTGCTATTACAGAACAGCCAGAAGATGATGTACCAGCAATGCCAGGCGGTGCTCCTGATATGGGCATGGGCGGCATGGGCGGCATGATGTAATTCATTTTCATTTCATTGAAAATAAAATACAAAAAACCCTCTCATTTGAGGGTTTTTTGTTTGTAAAATAGAATTATGTTTAAAAATAAAGTTTATTTATCTATTGGATCAAATATTGGAGATAGAGAATCGAATATTGCCTCATCCATTGCAATGTTGGGTTCATATATTGAAGTTTCAAAAATAAGATCCTCTTCATTTTACAAAACAGAACCTCTTTTTAATGAAAATCAACCATCCTTTCTTAATATTGTTTTAGAGCTTGAAACTACTTTAACTGCTTTTCAACTTTTAGATAAGATTTATGAAATTGAAAAAATGTTAGGTAGAGAAGAAAAAAGACAAAAAAATCAACCCCGAACTATTGATATTGATATTATAATTTTTAAAGATAGTTTTATAGATACTCCTGAATTACAAATACCACATCCAGGGGCTTTATTAAGAAAATTTGTTTTGATTCCCTTAACAGAACTAGCTTCAAATGAAATTTTTCCTAAAACTGATGTTAAAATTGTTGATTTACTTGAAAAGTGTCCTGATACTTCAGTAGTTCAAAAATATATTATTGACAAGAAAGCATGAAAGAATTAGATATATATATTGCAATTGAAGGACCGATAGGCGTTGGAAAAACAAGTCTTGCCAAGCTCATTGCAGACAAACTAAACGCTAGAAAAGTTTTTGAAAAATTTGAGGAAAATCCTTTTCTAAAAGATTTTTATGATGACCCAGAATCAAATGCATTCCAGACACAAATTTTTTTCCTTCTTCAAAGATATCAACAGCAACAAAAAGATATTAGACAATTGAATCTTCTGCAAAAAGGGGTAGTTACAGATTATATGTTTGAAAAAGATAGACTTTTTGCTGATTTTACTCTTAATTCAGAAGCAGAATTCAAACTTTATTCACACGTTGCTGATATTTTAGAGAAAGATATCGTTAAACCTGATTTGGTAGTTTATTTACAGGCAGATACTCCTAGACTCATGAAGAATATTAAAAAAAGAGGTAGAGATTTTGAAAAGTATGTAACACAAGATTATATCAATCAAGTTAATGAACGTTACCAAGAATTTTTTGTTAATTATGAAGAAGGCCCATTATTAATTATTAATACAAATAATATAGACTTTGTAGAAAATTCAGAGGATTTTGAAAATCTACTTAATGAAATCCATCAGCCACATCAAGGTATAAAATATTTTAATCCATCATAATATGATAAAATACATTATAGCAGTAGCAGTATTATGGTTTTTATACAGGATTTCAACAAAAAAAAATGAAAAAATTGTTGTTAAAAAAGATACAAAAATTGATTTTAAAAAAATAAAGGATGCTGAGTTTGAAGATAATGAATAAAACTATAATTCTTTTAATAACCATCTTTATGATTGGTCCATTGAATGCACAAGATAAGATTCAAAATATAAATTTTCTTTTTGCAAATAATGGATATGGATTTGGGTATGAATATGAAAAATTTCAAAAATCAAATATTTCAATTGGTTTAGATTTGAGATTTTACGATGTAAGAAATGATGAATATCCAATTTATGATCCATTCTATAATCAGTTCACAGTTGCCGGAGAAAAAGATATCTTACTTTTCCCTTTATTTTTTAGAACAAACTATTATTTATTTGATGGTCAAATAGCGAACAGTTTTAGGCCATATATAACATTTTCGATAGGACCTTTTATTGCTGTTGATGGTGATGAGACAATTTCAAGTTTTTCAAAAAAATGGAGCAGTACCGAATCGCAAACTAATTTAGGTGCCTCTTTGGGATTTGGTGTTAATTTTTCTCAACCCTCAGGTAATACATTATCTCTTGGGCTAGGTTATGACCACTTAAATGTAGATAAACCAATTCATTCTAAAGATGATTTTGGAGGAGGTTATCTATTCCTAAAGTATCAGATAAATCGTGAGTAATTTTTCACTTATAAAAAAGGAAAACATCAAGAATTCAACCTTTGTTCTTGATGAAAGAGAATCCCATCATGTTGTTTCTGTCCTTAGACTTAAAGACAACGATCAATTAACTCTTACAGATGGACAAGGAACTATTTACAAAGCTATTATAAATGAAGCTTATAAAAAGGCTGTTAAAGGTAAAATTTTAAATGAAGAGTTTATTAAACATGAAAGAAATTATAAAGTTCATCTTGCACTGCCTTTAATTAAAAATAGTAGATTCAAGATAGCTGTTGAAAAATCTGTTGAGCTCGGAGTTGATGAATTAACCCCAATTAGATTTGATAAATCTGTAAAATCTTCAATAAATCATGATAAGCTTTTATCTTCGATTCATTCTGCATGTAAACAAAGCATGAGAGCTTATTTTCCAAGGTTAAATAAATTAAAAAATTTTACTGAATGGTACGATGATCAATCTGTAAATATTGTATGTTTGATAAATTCAGATAAAACTGTTATTGAACAATTAGATACAATTAAAAATTTATCTAAAAATAAAAAAATTAATTTAATTGTTGGGCCTGAAGGTGATTTTTCAGAGAATGAAAAAAAAATAATAAATGAAAAAAATTTCATTAAAGTTAATCTTGGGAGAACTATATTAAGGACTGAAACTGCTATAGTTTCTTTGATATCAATCATAAATGAATTATTGATAAATAATGAATAAAACAATTTTCGAAAAAATAATTTCAAGGGAAATCCCTGCTACTATTCATCATGAAGATGATGATTTAATTATAATTGATGATATTAATCCTGTAGCACCAATACATCTTTTAATCATTCCAAAAAAGAAAATCGAAACATTAAACGATTTGAATATTGAGGATAATGAATTAATTGGTAAAATGTTTCAAGCAGCCAAAAGTATGGCAATCAAATTAGGTATAGACAAGTCAGGATACAGGACTATTTTTAATTGTAATGAAGATGGAGGTCAAACAGTTTACCATATTCATCTACATTTCATTGGAGGTAGATCTTTAGGATGGCCTCCAGGGTAATAAGAGATGCATATTTCAAAATTAGAAATTTTTGGTTTTAAATCTTTTGCAAAAAAAGAAACTGTTCTATTCAATTCTGGAATTACAGGAATAGTGGGTCCAAATGGTTGCGGTAAAACTAATATTGTAGATGCAATCAGATGGGTTTTAGGTGAGCAAAAGACTAAAAGATTAAGAAGTTCAAAAATGGAAGACGTGATTTTTAATGGAGCTTCCAATGTAAAGCCTTTAGGTCTATGTGAGGTTTTTTTAACAATTGAAAATAATAGAGGATTATTACCTGTCGAGTACTCAGAAGTTGAAATTGGAAGAAGATTATATAGATCTGGTGAAAGCGAATATTTTATAAATAGAAACAATTGTAGATTGAAAGATATTTCTAATCTTTTTGTTGATACAGGATTAACCTCAGATGCATACTCTGTAATTGAATTAAATATGATAGAGCAGATATTGTCTGATAAAGATGATAGTAGAAGGCAAATGTTTGAAGAGGCTGCTGGAGTAAATAAGTATAAAGCTAAAAGAAGATCTGCAATGAGAAAGTTCGATTTAAATTCAAGAGATCTTGAGAGAATTGATGATATTATTGTTGAGATTGAAATACAAGTAAAGGCATTAGATTTACAATTAAAAAGGTTTAAAAGGCATGA
>JAYPYG010000043.1:4506-6183 GCA_038280095.1 Fidelibacterota bacterium
CTTTCAGAAATTCAAGAAAAGAATCAAGAATCATCCAAAGGCGTTGGATTACTTGAGGATGAGCTTCAAAAGAAGATTGAACAACTTAATCAGTTTGACACAGATTATATTAAGATTGTTTCTGAATGTAATGAATGTGGAAAAAACATAATTGAAACAGATAAGAAGTATGAAAAGCTCAAGGCCAGTATTGAAGATTACAGAGACAAAATAGATGAATATAAAAAAGAAAAAGAATTTGATTTTTCTAAAATGGATGCATCAATAAAAAAGATTCAAGATCAAATTAATTCTAATAATCTTGAGCTTGAAAACAAAGAAAATGAAGTGAATAAAGCTTTTATTAAGATGGAGTCAATAAGAGCAAAGCTTGATTCAGAAAAATTTAGCAAAGATGATCTTTTTTATGAAATCAAAGAAGCTGAAATGAAAATTGCAGAATCAAAAATTAAAAAAACTCAAATTGAGCAGAATATTTCTGAAAAATTTGGAAATGATGTTGTTTTAAATGATTTGAAAGAATATAACATTTCTGATATGGTTTTTAGAGTAGAAAAAATTAAAAGAAGTATAGATTCTATTGGTCCAATTAATTGGGCAGTCAAGGATGAACATGAAGAAAAAACTGAAAGATTAAATAATCTTTTGCAGCAGAGGTCTGATTTGATTGATGCAGAAAATAATTTAAAAGAAGCTATTAAAAAAATTGATATTGTAGCTGAAGAACAGTTTTTAGATACATATAATAAAGTAAAGGAAAATTTTGAGAAAATGTTTACAGTTTTTTTCAATGGAGGTAAGGGTACAATCGAATTGTCTGATCAAAATGATCCCTTAAATTCAGATATAAATATTTTTGCTCAGCCTCCTGGAAAAAGAAATAACTCACTTAAGATGTTATCTGCTGGAGAAAAGTCCTTAACTGCAATTGCATTACTTTTTTCTATTTATCAATACAAGCCAAGCCCATTTTGTATATTAGATGAAATAGATGCACCTCTTGATGATATAAATATCAAAAAGTTTACTGATGTTATAAAAGACTACAGTAAAACTACCCAATTTATTATGGTAACTCATAATAAATTGACAATGGAATCAGCAGATTGCATTTATGGTGTAACAGCTGAAAAACAAGGAATTTCAAAACTTATGTCCATTGATTTTTCATAAAATAAATCATTTGTAGTATTCATTAGTTTTAGACAAATTACGCCTGTTTTAATAACAAAATTAAAAAAAGAGAAAAATATTTTATGGCAACAAAAATTAGACTTAAAAGAATTGGTCGAAGAAACAGACCTTTTTATAGAATTATTATTATTGATTCACGTAAAAGAAGAGACGGCTCTGCAATAGAGCAAGTAGGATGGTATAATCCAATAGAGAGCAATAAAGAGAAAAATTATGTCTTAAAAGAAGATAGAATTCTTGAATGGTTGAAGCTTGGAGCGCAAGTTACAGATCCTGTAAACAAATTAATGAAAAGATCAGGATTAGCATACAGATGGCATTTAATGAAACAGGGTTTATCAGAAAAAGAAATAGATAAAGCTGTTGAAGAATGGAAAAAAGAAAGAGATAAAGTAATCCAAGATAGAATTAAAGCTAATGAAGCTAAAAAAGAAAAAGTAAAAGCTGAGAAAGCTGCTGCTAAAGTTGCCGATGAAGCACCAG
>JAYPYG010000044.1:0-5945 GCA_038280095.1 Fidelibacterota bacterium
ATAATATCAACAAAATCACAGTTAAATCAGATAATGATTCAATAGGAATTATTACCGCCGGAAAGACTTATTATGATATCGTTGAGGCTTTAGATTCTCTTGGTTGGAATGAAGCATTTTTAAACAAAAAAGGGATAAGAATATTAAAACTTGGAGCAACTTTCCCTGTTGATAGTATTATCATTAAGCAATTCACTCAAAACTTAAATGAAGTTTTTGTTATCGAAGAAAAAAGATCATTTATCGAGATGCTAATCAAAGAAGAAGTATACAATTATGCTAACAAACCACTTATCATCGGGAAAACTGATGAGCATAATAATCCATTAATTCCTGGATACGGTGAATTAACAGCAGATGACTTATCAAAGATTATTTTTAACCGATATGCTTCCAGATTAGGGGTTGAATCAGATAATAATAAAATTAATATTATTTCAGAGGTTGATAATAGAGTGTACGGAGAGTCTTTAACTTCAAGATCAATGTATTTCTGTTCTGGCTGTCCTCATAACACCTCAACAGTTAAACTACCTGAGGGCGATTCAGCTTTTGGAGGAATTGGTTGCCATTTAATGGCAATGTTTGTGGATGACGGTAAAGCATTTGGAACAACACATATGGGAGGTGAAGGTGCACAATGGGCAGGCATGGAGCCTTTCATTGAAAAAGAACACATGTTTCAAAATATTGGTGATGGTACTTTTTTTCATTCCGGTTCACTAGCCTTGAGACAAGCTATAGCAGCTAACTCTCATATTACTTACAAAATTTTGTATAATAGAGCAGTAGCAATGACAGGAGCTCAAGATCCAGACGGTGGGTTAGACTTACCTGAATTAACCAAATACCTTAAATCACAAGGCGTAAAAAAAGTTATCATAACTACTGATGATACTGGTGCTTATAAATCAATTGATAAGTCTAGATGGGATAAAGATGTTGAAATATTGCACAGAGATGAAATTGTTGAGGCTCAGAAAAAATTAAAAGCTGTAAAAGGTGTAACCGTTTTAGTTCACGATCAATCTTGTGCAGCAAATTTAAGAAGATTGAGAAAACGCGGTTTGGTGCATGAACCAAAGAAGCGCATATTTATTAATGAAGCAGTATGTGAAGGATGTGGAGATTGTGGAGTTAAATCTAATTGTCTAAGTGTGCAACCAATTAAGACTGAGTTTGGAAGAAAGACTCAAATCGATCAACCTTCCTGCAATAAAGATTACTCCTGTGTTGAAGGTAATTGTCCATCATTTATTCAGGTTATTCCATCTGATAAAGATGATAAAAGAAAATTACCTGATATTGGATTTGATTCATCAATGTTACCTAATCCAAAAAAGATTCAAAAAGATGTAGCTAATGTATTTATGCTTGGTATTGGGGGAACAGGAGTTGTAACTGTAAATCAGATTATTTCCACTGCAGCATTTATTGAAGACAAAAAGGTGATTTCTCTTGATCAAACTGGGTTAAGTCAAAAAGGTGGTTCTGTTGTTTCTCATTTGAAGATTGTGAATAACGATAAAGAATATTCCAGTAGAGTTGCAAACGGTGAATCTGATGCTTACTTAGTCTTTGATTTGCTAACAGGTGTAAATCCAAAAAATATGGCGAAATTAAGTTCCAAGAATTCAACTTCAGTTATATCAACATCTGAAATACCAACAGGGGATATGGTAAGATCTACCGCTGAAGAATATCCTGAAGCATCGTTTATGATTGATTTAATTAAAGACTATTCTAAAAATAATACTTTATTGAACGCAACTGAGCTTTCAGAACATTTCTTTGGTAGCAATATGCAGGCAAATTTTATTGTGATTGGTGCTGCTTATCAATCTGGTTGTATTCCAATTTCTAGCGAATCAATTGAAAAAGCTATCGAAATGAATGGCGTAGCTGTTACACAAAATACTAATGCGTTTAACATTGGAAGAAAAGTGGTTTCAGATCCTTATTGGGTTGATACTCTTGATTTATATAGATCTGGTAGCTTAGCTTCAAAACCAATTCTTTCATCAGAAGCTTTGAGTCTAATTGATTCAATTTCACCTGATAAAGAATTAAGAAAAATTCTTGAACATAGAACCCAGGAATTAATTGAATATCAAAACCTTTCTTATGCGAAAGAGTATATGAGTTTTGTTGGAAATATATTTGAAAAAGAGCAAAAAACTAGATCAAGCTCTGAATTATCCCAAAATGTTGCAAAATATTTATTCAAATTAATGGCTACAAAAGATGAATATGAAGTAGCTAGACTTTCGCTTAAAGCTGAGCTTGATTCAGCAATAAATAAAGAATTTGGGAAGTCTGCAAAAATTAGTTACATGCTTCATCCTCCTTTTTTAAAAGCAATGGAAAATATCCCTATTTTAAACATGTTACCTGGAGTAAAATCAAAATTAGCTTTAGGATCATGGTTTAAAGTGTTTTATCTAATGCTTAAAAACATGAAATTTTTAAGAGGAACTCCACTTGACTTTATGTCATGGTTTAGTAGTGATGTAAGAAAAGCTGACTCAAAGCTATTGAATTTTTATAAAGATTCAATCAACAGCAGACTAGATTTAATTGCTAATGGAGAATACAATAATTTAATTGAATTTTCAAAACTTCCAGATATTGTTAGAGGCTATGAAGAAGTTAGACTCGAAACTGTTGAAGAATTTTATAGCAAAGCAGACCAAATTTTAAAATAAATAATCATTTATTTTCTTACTTTAAAAAATTATATTAATAAAAAGCTAATTTATTTAGGAAAAAAACCATGAAAAAACTTTGTTTAATTTTATTTTTTATAGCATCTAATATTTTAGCTCAATCAATTGACAGGCATAGCCACGATCACGACCATGATCATACTATATGCGGTACTGATGAATTGTATGAGCAACTCAAAATAACAAACCCTGAATTTGTTGAACAAACTTTTAAACATATTGAAAAGTTAAGACAAAGTCGAATGGTTCCAGCTAAATCTACTAATGAAATGCAAAGACCTCTAGGCAAAAGAGATAGAATTGAGATTCCAATAAGATTTTATGTATTATATTCAAATGCTTCTGATCCAGTCGATAATTTAGATAAGGAAAAAATTGCAGCAAATTTTGATCAAATTAATTTAGATTTTCAAAATTTAAATCCTGATGGCCAAAAAGTGCCTCAATCTGCGAACCCTTCTTCAATTGACGGTGGGATAGATTACAGTCATTATAATGCTAGAGGTACCCATGATATAAGATTTGTTGGATATAAGGGAGAAACCACAGGAGCAGAATTAATTGAAGGCGAATCTATTGTTCGAATTCAGGTTAGTTCTAGTATTGGGGGCGTATGTGATGCTATGAATGCTGTTGGAAGACCTTGTCCTGAAGAAACGGGATATGTTTATAATGAACAATATATGAGTGTATACATTGCTACTTTAGGTGGTGGATTATTGGGTCAAGCATATTATACCTACCCTCATGCAGTTGTTTTAAATGAGTCTGTTGGATCAGTTGAAAACCCAGGTGAATTATCAACATATGGTAGAGGAAGAACTTTGACTCACGAATTAGGACATAATTTTACTTATCCACATCCTTTTAATCCTACAGATTGCACAGATGCAAGTGGCAACAGCAACCAAATTTGGTCAGATGTTCCTGTAAAAACTGCACCAAATTATTCAGCTGAATTAGTTCAAGATTCAAATGGAAATTGGTATGGTAGCGGCGCTGGAAACGAATGTATTGGTACCGATAATGATAAAGGTGACCAATTTATGAATTTTATGGATTATGTACAAGATACCAACATGGTTATGTTTTCAAATCAACAAGCAATTCAAGGTGAAGCATGGGCTTTAGACCATCAGCAAAATGTTGGTTGGTTAGAATTTAATTATGTAAATACTGCACTTTCTACAACTACATCTCTCTTAACAACTGACAGCGTACTTTCGTTTAATGCTACATTTGCCGAAGAAGTTTCTGGCTTCTCAGCAGATGATATTGTTGTAACAAATGGTGATGTAACTAATTTTAGCGGTGGAACAGGAACTTCATTTGATTTTGAAGTAACAGCGCAGGCTGATGGGGATGTAGGTGTTTATATCGCTTCAGGAGGAGCAGTTGGAACATCTACAGGATTCAACAATAACGAAACAGATGAAATTATTATTACAGTAGATACCACCGCTCCTGTAGCAGGAACTGTTTCTTCAAGTACGCTTGACCAACAATTTTATTTACCGAGAAATCCAAATATTAGCTTAAGTTTACAAAATTTTTCAGATGCAACAAGTGGTGTAGAAGCATACTTTGTTTCTGTAGGTACTGCTCCTGGACTTAGCGATATTTATTCATCTACAAGATACACTTCAACTGAAATTAATCTTAGTGATTTACCTTTACAAGATTATGAAAGATATTATGTTGAAGTCTCTTGTGTTGATAGGGCAGGCTTAACTTCTGGTGTCGCATCAATGGATTTTTACTACTTCGGTTCATTGCTTGGAGATTATGATGGTGACTGGGTAGTAGACTTTAAAGACTATGCAGCATTTATGTCCAATTACCCTGGAGAGGATATTGCACCCGTTACTGGAAATGCTCCATATTATTTCCCTGATTTTGATGGTGAGTCAGACAGTCAAGATTTAGCTATGATGGAATCATTATGGAATTGGTCATTTGTTGAAAATGGTAGGTCAATACCTGATTACATATCTGCACAAGGTTCTGTACCTGATTTTAGAATCTTAAATGACAAATTAACTTTAACTTTACCTCAGGATGCTGTTACTTCTCAAATTTATTTTGAATACGCAGCGGATAATTATGATATAACTTTAGAATCTTTAAGTCTTTCTGACTATTCATTAATTGATGCAAATGATTCTATCGAAGGTAAATTACATTTAGAGCTATCAAATTTATCTCCAACTCAAAATAGGGATTCAATGATATTTGATTTTGGAAACGAGAATTATGTATCTGAACAATTAAAGGTCTACTATTCTTCTTATGATGAATATAACCAAATTGTTGCTCAGGGATTTGAATTCTTATCGACAGCTCCTGATGCATACAATTTAGCTCAAAGTTATCCTAACCCATTTACACTGCCATCAGGTACTACTATTGAGTTTGATATGCCATCCTCGGAAAGAGCATCTATGGTTATAATTGATATAAGAGGAAGAATTGTCAGAACACTAATTGATAACGAAATTCGCTTTGGTTATCAATCTATTGTTTGGGATGGTAGTAACGATGATGGAGATCTTGTCAGTAATGGTGTTTATTTCTATCAAATTAGAACGAAAAGCTTTACCGAAGCCGGGAAACTTGTTTTATTAAAGTAGCAATTAATACTCAGTATTTAAATTATGCTTAATAGAACACCGGAATTAACTGATATTGTTGAAGCTCACAATCGAACTAAATCTATTGTAAGAAAAACACCTATCTTAACCTCAGAGTATTTTAATGAAATGCTTGGTATGGAATTATTTTTCAAGTGTGAAAATTTTCAGAAAACTGGTTCTTTTAAGATTAGAGGAGCATCAAACGCAGTATTTTCTTTAACGGACGATGAAGCTAAACAAGGTGTTGCTTGTCAATCATCTGGAAATCACGGAGGAGCTATTGCCTGCGCTGCACATTTAAAAGGCATTCATGCAGATATTGTGATGGCAAAAAGTGTTTCAAAAGCAAAAATACATAATGTGAAAACCTATAAGGGTAATATGATCTTTTGTGATACAATGGGAGAAAGAGATGAATTATTTGCAAATACCGTAAAAGATAATAATAGAATATCCATACACCCATATGATAATTTTGATGTAATGGCTGGACAAGGCACTATAGCATTGGAAATATTAGAGCAAGTCCCAGAATTTGATTCAGTGGTTGTTCCTATTGGTGGTGGAGGTCTGATTAGTGGTATAT
>JAYPYG010000045.1:0-5743 GCA_038280095.1 Fidelibacterota bacterium
AATAACTAGTTAAAAAAAAGGCAAAAACCCTATAAACTTATAGTTTTTTTGCCCCATCATTAATCATGTCAATATGATTAAATTCTCTAAAAAATTTCCAAAAATTCATCTTATTAATAATAATAGTCTCTTTTTTTGGGGTAATCAACCTTTTTTGGGTATTATCTATCAAATAAATAATGTTCAATTTTTGGTCATTTTGGAGATTCATGTATAAATAATGTTGAATTCTGTTATTTCATATGAAAATAATAGACATTAACTTTTTTTATGGAAAAAACACTCAAACCAATAATCGAGAAGGTTCATGCTAGAGAGATTTTAGACTCTAGAGGACTTCCAACGGTTGAAGTAGAAATTACAGCATCGGGTCATAAAAGTATATCTGCTGTTCCTTCAGGAGCATCTACAGGAGAATTTGAAGCTCTTGAACTAAGAGATGGGGATACCCAAAGATTTCACGGGAAAGGTGTTTTAAAAGCTGTAGATAACGTTATCAACAATTTTGGACCAGCGCTGATTGGAAAGGATGCAAGCAACCAAAAAGAAATTGATGATTTACTTATTAGTATTGACGGTTCTTCGAATAAAAGTACATTTGGTGCAAATGCAAGTTTAGGAATATCAATGGCTTGTTCAGTTGTTAGTGCTACATTCTATAATAAGCCATTATATAATTATTTAAATCCTAATAGTAGTATAATGCCTGTACCAATGATCAACGTTCTCAACGGCGGGATGCATGCAGATCAAGGATCTGACCTACAAGAAATTATGTTATTTCCACACGGCGCAAAAAACTTTAAGCACAGTCTACAAATAGGCTCTGAAGTATTTCATTGTTTAAAAAAGAAGTTAAAAAAGCAAGGACTAGGAACAACTGTAGGGGATGAAGGTGGATTTGCTCCGGCATTAAAATCAAATGACCACGCAATTGAGCTCCTTCTTGATTCTATCGAAAAGGCTGGGTTTAATATTGGAAATGATATTTCTTTAGCTTTAGATGTGGCAGCATCTAGCTTTTATAAAGATCATAAATACCATTTAAAAGTTGATGGAAGCGTTTTAGATACTGATGGAATGATTGGTTTTTATGAAGACTTAATTCAAAAATACCCGATTGTTTCGATTGAAGATGGTCTAGATGAGAACGATTGGGAAGGTTGGGCTAATATGAACAAGGTGCTTGGTTCAAAGATTCAAATCGTAGGTGATGATTTAACTGCAACCAACCCAAAAAAACTAGAAAAAGCAATTGAGCAAAGCTCAATGAACTCTATATTAATTAAATTGAATCAAATTGGTACTGTTTCAGAGACAATCAAGACCATAGAAATGGCTAAAAAACACAATATGAATTATATCATTTCACACAGATCTGGTGAGACTGAAGATACTTTTATCTCCGATCTATCGGTTGCGATGAATGGCGGGCAAATTAAAACAGGTTCAGTATGTCGATCAGACAGGACAGCAAAATATAATCGACTTCTAAGAATCGAAGAACAGCTCCACAACCCAATATTGTGTAATTCTTTAGACTTTATTAAATGAAATCATTTTTATCACTGACAAACATCTTAATGGTCACAATTGTTATTGGCTGCATATCTCTGCTTCTGTTTAGCGACAGGGGATTAATTAATTTATGGTCACTTAAAAAAGAAAAATTAGAAATTCAAAATGAAATCAATGATTTAAGAAATCAAATTGCTATGCTTGAAAAAGAAGAAGAGAAGTTAAAATTTGACGAAAAATACATTGAAAAAATTGCTCGAGAAAAATTTAAAATGGTTAGGCCCGGAGAAAGAGTTTTTAAAGTAAAGGAAGAATCTAACTAAATAAATCTTTTGCAACCTTAAAAGACTTTACATCTGGAAAGTGGTACCTTACAAGCTCTGACATAAATCTAGTCATTATTTTTCTTTCATAATTAGGGATATTTTTTGATTTATGCATTCCATTCAGATCTAAATCAAATATTAGATTTAAATCATCTAATATATTTGGATTTTTTTGCTGAAAACGTAAGATTATTGGATGTTTTTTTGCACTTAAAATGTCATACCCGCTGTTTTTAAGAAAATGCAATATAAAGTAATAAAAAGCGTTATTTAGATTTTTGTTATTATGGTCAAAATAAAGCATTACAGATTGTAATGTATCATATGTCTTTGTGTCAGGAATTTCTTCATCATAGCTTTTATCAACTATTTCTAGCATAGATGTACAAAGTACTGTTTTCTTTAAGTTTGCACATATATTTTCCCAACCATTTAAAAGTTTTACGCTATAAACTGGATGTATTTGTTTTTGGGGGTGGTGCGTATAACTAATCTCCACCTCATTTAACTGCTGATATATCGCTTTATTGGGTGAGGTTTGCCTCATTGCTGCTTTTACAATGTATGTGGACTTGCCCTTTTCTCGTGTAAATAGCCTAATTATTAAACTTGACTCCTTAAAGATTGTTGTTTTTAGTACAAGTGCGTGAGATTTGATTTTCATTTTGGAATTTCTATTTTACCCCAACCTGCGTGAGTTAAGCTTCCAAAATATAAATTATTTTCATATTGCTTAACGCTCGTAATAGGAGAGTAAGCTTCATCTGCCTTGTATTGTAAGTTATAGACTATTGTACCTTCTTCATCTAATCCAAGAACATAAGAATGATTAACTTGTTGTGGTTGCAATGATTCAGGGAGTCTTAAAACCATTTTTCTCAAAAATGGTTTATTAGACGACATTTCAATAAAGTCATTTCTTGGATTAAATAATGCCACCCAAAAAATGCCTTTCTCGTTTGATGATACGTTGTCTGGAAAACCAGGTAAGTTTTCTACAAAAATTTCTGATGTTCCGGCTTTATCGCCTTTTAACCAATATTTTTGTATTCTGTACATAAATGTTTCGTTAACCAAAACAAATGACTCGTCACTACTAAGTGCTACTCCATTTGCAAAGTATAGGTCTTTTAGAAGCGTGGTTGTTTTTTGGGTAACTGGATCATAAACCAACAATCTACCATTAGCAGAATGTTCTAAAAGTTCTAACCTGTCATTGCCATATCCATATTTGCTGGATGCATCTGAGAAGTAAATTTTACCATCACTTGCAATGTCCAAGTCGTCAACAAATTTAAACGGTATATTGTCTGAATCTGATTTAATCGACAAGGAGGTAACCTTACCGCTATCATCGATTGAAATAAGTCCTTGAATAGCATCTGCAACAATTAAGTTATCGCTAGAATCAAATGCCATACCAAGCGGTCGGCCTTTAGTATCTGAAAAAATGCCATCGACATTCATTATTACACCATTATCATAACCTACATAAATTTTATCATTTTTGAGCACAATGTCCTCTGGTCCAACATATCCATCATCAATCCAAAATATCTTGATGTCTTGAAGTTTTTGATTCAAAGAAAATATAGGATCCATTCTACTGTCTTTTGGACTTTCCCATGCGGTTGGTTCTATGGGAACTGGCCAAAACAAAAGATAGGTTATGGCTGTGGTTAATAGAAGTAAAATTATATTTGAAATATTATTAATTTTTTTCACTTCACTAGTAAGCTTTGGCGAAAACTACCAAATGTTTAGCAGTTTCCCCTGAAAAAATACATTTATTGGAGGAGTCTTCGTTATCTTCCACTATGCAGCGGATTGTTGCTTTAGTTTTTTCCTTGATTTTCAGTTCAGTTTCATCTGTTCCATCCCAATATGCTTTGATGAATTGGTTATTTTTAGATAGAGTATCTGAAAAATCAGCAAAAGAGCTTACTGTGCATGTATTGTTGTCCATAAAGGTTTTTGCATCATTAAAAAGATTATCTTGAATGCTTTGTAAAATAGTTGGTATATCTTCAATTTTATCCATTTGAACTTGATGTTTTTCTGAATTATCTCTTCGACAAACAGTAACCTCCATATTTTCAAACTCTTTTAAGCCAATTTCAATTCTTATTGGCACGCCTTTAAGCTCCCATTTATTAAATTTAAATCCTGGGCTTTCATCAAGATCATCAATGTGTGTTCTTATGTTTAGGTGAGTTAATTTTTCTTCTATTTTCATTACAAAACTAGAAAATTCTTCGGACTTTTCTTTTTTTGGATTAATTGGGACAATAACAACTTGCGTAGGTGCAATTTTAGGTGGAATTTTTAGACCCTTATCATCGCCATGAACCATTATCAACGCTCCAACCATTCTTGTGCTAACACCCCAACTTGTTGCATACACTGGATGCTCTTTGTTATCTTTGCTTTGAAATTTTACATCAAATGCTGATCCAAAATTAGTCCCAAGATAATGTGAAGTACCTGCTTGTAAAGCTTTTTTATCTCTCATCATTGTCTCAATTGAGAATGTTTCATCTGCTCCTGCAAATCTTTCAAGATTTGATTTCCTACCTATAATTGTTGGAATTGCTAAATAGTCCTCAAACAATATTCGATAAATTTCTACAATTTCGAGTGTCTCTTTCATTGCTTCTTCTTTTGTAGCATGTGCAGTATGGCCTTCTTGCCATAAAAACTCTGAAGTTCGTAAAAATAGTCTTGTGCGCATTTCCCAACGTACAACATTAGCCCACTGGTTTACTTTTAGCGGTAGATCTCTGTATGATGTAATCCATTTTTTAAACATGTGCCAAATGATTGTTTCTGATGTTGGTCTAACAATGATTTCTTCTTCAAGTTTAGAGTCAGGATCTATTGTTAAAGATCCTTCTTCAGAAATAAGTTTTGAGTGAGTTACAACAGCACACTCCTTGGCAAAGCCTTCAACGTGTTTGGCTTCTTTTTCTAAAAAGCTTTTAGGAATAAATAGTGGAAAATATGCATTATCGTGACCACTATCTTCAATCATTTTGTTTAAGGAGTCTCTGATGTTTGTCCAAAGCGAAAAGCCATAAGGCTTTACAACCATTGTACCTTTAACAGGGCCATAGTCAGCTAAATCAGCGTCTAGTATAACGTCTGTATACCATTTGGAAAAATTATCGCTTTGTTTTGTAATTTTGGCCATTTACTATCGCTTTAATATATTATAAAGTAGAGTTAATTTATAGAAAATCCAATACAATGAAAAAAGCTATCTTTTCAACTGAAATCAACCTGCTAAGAAGCACTATGCAACGCCTTTTAAGGAGAAGTGCTCACACTAACATTACTAAAATATTAAGAAAAACGCACCAAGCAGATGTTGCGCTTATCATGAGAAACTTAAATCAACATGATCAAAACACAATTTTTAGTCTATGTCCTACTGCACTGCACAAAGCAAGGCTCTTAGAAGAGCTCGATGAAGCACTAATCGAAAAAGTACTAAAAAATGAAAGTTCAAAAACAATTTCAAGCATTTTTAGATATCTTGATACAAATGACCAGGCAACAATAATTAGCATGTTTTCCGAGGATAAGCAAAATGAAATTTTAAAAATAATTGAAATTGACGATAAAGAGGAAGTTGAAGAGATAATGTCTTATCCAGATGATAGTGCTGGAAGTATAATGACAAAAGAAACTTTTACGCTTGATCAAAATACCTCTGTTAAAGATAGTATTAAAAAACTTCAGTCGTTTCCCGAAAATGACAAAATATTTTATTTATATGTGTTAGACAAAAAAGAAAAACTTGTTGGGGTGGTATCTTTAAGAACCCTTGTAACTTCAAAAAACACTAAAAAACTAAAAGATATTATGATTAAGGATATTCAAGCAGCAACTACAGACAC
>JAYPYG010000046.1:0-5644 GCA_038280095.1 Fidelibacterota bacterium
TATTCAAACTAGTATGCTCTATAAAGACTTCAAAAAAGATGAATAAAATTTTTATTTTTCCACTCATTGTAATAATAAAATTTTATCAAACATTTATTTCACCATTATTAGGTTCAAATTGCAGGTTTCAACCTACATGCTCGGATTATTGCATGAATTCCTTAAAAACATGGGGCTTTTTCAAAGGGCTTTATCTATCTTTAAGGAGAATTATGAAATGTCATCCATGGGGCGGAAAAGGTTATGACCCTGTACCTAAAAAAAATTAATCATGCTGAACAAATTCAAATTGTTCTTTTTTGTATCCTAGCTCTTCAAGTGAAGTCATAATTTTTTTATATTCTTCCTCTGTTATCCTTGGCGTTCTTCCCATAATCCAACCCATAGTATTTTTAGGATAACCAACTGCCATATATTCATAATTATCATCGACATAAACGATTTTAAATGGAAATTTCATAAATGGAATAAATGGTTTCCTCATTTGAATGGTCCATTCTGCATTTGAAGTTTTATTTATCACAGTACCTTTTTGCTTAATCTGTCTTGCTTGACCATCTTTAATAGCATCATATGTAATATCTATAGTACCATCTTTATTTAAAACATAAGTATCTGAAGAATTTGTAGCACCTTTTTCAATCATGTTAGGAACTAAGGCAAGCACAAACCATTTACCCATAAATTTTTCTAAATCTACTGATTCTACTGTTTTCATCGTGTCAGCTCCTTTTAAAAAACTTGCAAAGACTAAGAATAAGATTAATAATGTTTTCATTTTAAATTTCTACTCCAATTTTTTTATATAACATACTCAAAGCAAAATATAATACTACCATGATTGAAATGGAAAGAAACATGCTTGGAATAAAATTGATTTTTTTTAAAAAATATGGGAACGTAATAAAAAATGATAACGAAGGCATAATCATCGCAAATACTCCATAAGAAAAATCAATTATTTTATCAATATCTTTGGTTTCAAAATAAATCCACGAAATTGTAATCAAAGAAATCATGGGAAGAGATACAATTATAGCCCCTAAGAGAGAGTCTCTTTTTCCAATCTCTGATGCGGCAAATATAATTAGTGCAGATATTAATATTTTTGCTATATTGAACATCAGTAAAATTATGGAATTAAATAATATATATCTAGGGTTTGCTTTAGCAACTTTTGCAGGGTTAAGCACAGGGATTGGCAGCGGTTTAGCGCTTTTTACAAAATCATTTAATAAACGTTTTTTAGCAATTGCACTAGGCTTATCTGCTGGAATCATGCTGTATGTATCTTTTGTTGAGCTAATGCAACTATCTTTTGAATCGTTAACAGCAATATATGGAATGAACTTTGGTAAGTTGATAACGGTTACAGGATTTGTTGTTGGATTATTATTAATGCTTCTTATTGATCAATTATTTGATCATCATTCAATAGCAGATTTTATTTCTAGATCAGAAGATAAAAATGAATCTGTATTAATTAAAGCTGGCGTTTTTTCAGCCATTGCTTTAGCAATTCATAATTTTCCTGAAGGATTTGCTACTTTTACTGCTACCGTGTATGATCCCGCTATTGGTGTTACGCTTGCTACTGCGATAGCAGTGCATAATATTCCAGAAGGCATAGCAGTTTCTGTTCCAATCTATTATGCAACTAAAAGCAAGAGAAAAGCTTTTTATATTTCATTTCTTTCTGGTCTTGCAGAACCAATTGGAGCATTAATCGGATTTCTAATATTTAGAACCGTATTCAATGAAGCTTTATTTGGTATATCATTTGCATTTTGTGCAGGAATAATGGTGTATGTTGCTTTAAATGAACTATTACCTGTGGCTAAAGAATATGGTGAACCAAGCGATACGATTATTGGTGTTACAATTGGAATGATTATTATGGCTATAAGCTTGATAATGATGTATGCTTAAAAAAGGGCGATATTTTTTAGATAATTAGCCTTATAATAAGCCAGTTATTTCTTTTGATAGAGGCTTAACAGATTTGTCAAAAAATGCTACTAAATCACCGTCTTCATTGACAAGATACTTACAAAAATTCCAAGTAGGTTTTTTTTCATTCCAACCATTTAAATCTTTATTAGTTAGCCAAGTATAGACAGGACTTTGGTTTCTACCTTTAGTTGTAATTTTTGAGAACATTTGAAATGTAACACCATAATTTTTTTCACAAAATTCAGCGATATCTGAATCAGAGCCTCTTTCCTGGAACATAAAGTCATTTGCTGGAAATCCAAGTACAGCAACATCTTCACCATATAGTTCATGAAGTTTTTGAAGACCCTCATATTGATATGTGTAGCCACATGCTGATGCCGTATTAACAATCAATACTTTTTTACCTTTAAATTGTTCGAAATTAATCTCATCACCATCAATTGATGTAGCTTTCAAATCATAAAAGCTCGCAATTGCTTTAGATTTTTCTAAAGGATCGTTCGTCTTTTTTGCAGTCAACCCAACCAATAGAAAAATAATTCCTATTGAAAGAAAGGCTATTAATGCTATGTTGCTTGTTAATAATGTTTTTATCATATTTTTGCTTAAATTTGCCTGCGAAAGTACTATGTATTTAATTAAAAAAGAAGAATTATCTGGAACAGCTCTCTGGTTAAAAGAGAATTTTGAAGCAATATTTTTATGGTTTTGCGTTATATGTATTGTTGTTTCAGCTTTGTTTATATTAAAACTATATTTGAATCGACAGAAATGAGAATTTTACAAACAATAGTCATATTATTTTTAATAGCTTGTCAGAGTGAGGTATCAGATAAAGGCGCCAAACCAGCTCAATCTCAAAACAATTCAACGCAAGAATCTTTAGAGAAAGATTCTCAGCCATCTCAACAAATAACAAATGGTATTGTGTTTAAAGATGCTCAGGGGAATATACTTACCGATGCTCAAAAAGATAGTCTTGTTCAATATATGGATAATATCCAAGCACTTAGAAGATATGATCAAGACAACAATAATACTGAGTACATTTTATTTCAAGATTATGAAGATTTGAGAGGGTTTGTTCCCGATGATGCTATAGAGAATCTTATTGAAGAGAATAAGCTCAGAAGATCAGGAGGGCAAGGAGCAGTTCTTAATAAAAGAATTAATGATCAGTGGAAAGATAAGCCGCTTCCTGATGGTGATTTTTTACAAATGATTGATGGTAATGTAAAATCCTTTTCAGATTATAAAGGCAAATTGCTGGTAATAAACTTTTGGTACATTAATTGTGGTCCATGTATAGCTGAAATGCCATATTTAAATGATTTAGTTAATCAATATCAAAATGAGGATATCCATTTTTTAGCTTTAAGTTTTGATACTATCCCAGACATTAAATCTTTTCTTAATAAAACCGAGTTTAAATATGAGCATGGCTCAATATCAAGATCTCTTATGTATGACTTTACTCCAGTAGCTCCAGGACATTTCATTGTTGACAGTGAAGGAATTATTCGTGATATCATTGTAGGAGCTCCAAGGCAGACCGAATTAATTTTTGGGAAGCTAGTAGACTTAATTGAAAAAAATAAAAAATAAATTCTTAAAGACTTATTCATTCAGTAAATTTTTTAGATGAAAAAACTATTAACAATTATAATTGTATCGCTTTCTTTACTAAATGCTCAAACTCATATAGTTCCTGAGGGATTTTCAGGACTTTCAGTTTCATTTAAGCATGATCAAAATGTTGATTTTTTTGGAGAAGGTAAATTCCTAAGAGATAGTTATGAAAATGCAATTGGTTTCGGATATATTTATAACGCAAATGTTGGCATTGATTTATCATATGGGTATTCTCTCAATAATAGAAAAGACATATATGACTTTGATATAGTAGATGGAGAATCTTCCTCAGAGGATGAAAATTTTAATTTTACTAAAAACTTCAGATCAGACAATGCAAATGTTGGTGATAAAACTTTTTCATTTGGTCTTACTTACTATTTAAATGAAAGCCAAGATCTTTTTTCTCAAGATTTACCTATAAACTTATCACTTGGTTTCAGATATGGAACAAAGAACTATAGTAGTGATGCATTAAAATTTTTAAATCAAGATTTTTATGGAAAGTTTTATGCTTTTGAATTTGGTGCCTTTAAAGAAATTGAGACAAATGCTAGTTTTTATATGATTCCAAGAATAAAACTAAGTGTTAGCAGTGAAAAGAATATTTACAATTCTCCTGATGCTGTACTAGATGGCTCTACCAATTTTAATGATACCGATTCATTTAAAGTTCAAAGCACATACTTTGAAATTGCACTCCCATTTATTTTAAATAATACATCTGCAGGTCAGCCGTTTATTGAGCCAAGCATAGCCAATAAATTTGGTACTACACACTTAGGCTTGAGATTTGGTTTTTTATTTTAACGTAAATTTATTTTTATATGGCTAAATCATTTAAGATTCATTCCGATATTTCTGTAGCTGAAACTATACCATCATCTTTTTACAAAGATCCAAATGTGTTTGAAAAAATTAAGCAGAACATTTTTCTTAAATCATGGCAATTCATTGGAGATAATTCGCAAATAAAGCTTAATAATTCTTTTATGCCACAGACAATACTTGACGGTTTTTTGACAGAGCCTATCGTGGTAACTAGAGACAACAACAGTGAAGTTCATTGTCTCACAAATGTTTGTACTCATAGAGGTAATATTGTTGCACTTGGACCTGGAAAATCTAAGAAATTAACTTGTTGTTATCATGGAAGAACTTTTGATTTAGATGGAAGTTTTAAATCAATGCCTGAATTTGACCAAACCAAAAATTTTCCATCAAAAAATGACAACCTATATAGCTTCCCCATTGAAGAGTGGGGACCTTTTTTATTTGCTGGCATGAATCCTACGTTTGAATTTAAAAATGTGTTAGATGTTATGGATGAAAGAATTGGATTTTTACCTTTAGATCAATTTTCATTTGACGCCAATTTATCTAAAGACTATCTAGTCAATTGTCATTGGGCATTGTATTGTGATAATTATTTAGAAGGATTTCATATTCCATTTGTTCATGAAGGATTAAATAAGGTTTTAGATTACAGTAATTATAAAACAGTTCTTTATGATCATTGTAACCTGCAAATAGGTTTTTCAGATGAATCAAATGAAGTTTTTGATTTTCCAAAAGATCATATTGATTATGGAAAAAATATTGCAGCATACTATTATTGGGTGTTTCCAAATATGATGTTCAATTTTTATCCTTGGGGGCTTTCAATCAATGTTGTTAAACCCTTATCTGTTAACAAAACTAAAGTTTCTTTTTTAACATACGTTTTTGATGATTCAAAACTTCATAAAGGTGCTGGAAATGATATTGATAAAGTAGAAAGAGAAGATGAATTCATTGTTGAAAATGTTAATAAAGGTATTCAGTCATCATTTTATAAATCAGGAAGATATTCACCAACTAGAGAGCAGGGCGTACATCATTTTCATCGCTTGTTAGCTCAATTTCTTAACTAATAATTAAATACAGTGCAAAATTCCTTTTTTATGTAACAAGCTATAAATGAAGATTTAAAAGCTGATCCAAATAAAGTTTATCAAGATTTCTTTTGAAATCTATTGGATAGCCAGCTGGGCTATCTGGACTCGAACCAGAATCA
>JAYPYG010000002.1:0-60915 GCA_038280095.1 Fidelibacterota bacterium
ACCTTATGTTATCATTGAAGAGATTAATTCAAATGTTGATGAGAAAAATTGGGCAGTTACAGATTTTAATGGCGTATTTACAATTAATGCATCTAATACAGCTCAATTGTCTTTTGAAAGAATAGGCTTCAAAAAGGCTTCACTTGCAATAAATGAAATCAAAGGAAAATCAATTGTATTGTTAAATGAAGATATTGAACTTGAAGCAGTTGATGTATACGGCTCTAATAATGACCAATATTTAAAAGATAAGACATCTTTAAATAATTTAGGAAGTTATTCCAGAGGTGGTTCTCTTAATCAGATTCCATCACTAGAGATGAGAACTTATGGCGGATATGCTGGTGTAACATCAGCATCATTTGATGGTGGATTTGCTAGACATACTAAAGTGCTTTTTAACGGTGTTGATTTAACAGATGCAATGAATGGACAAGTAGATCTTTCTACCTTGCCATCCTTTGCCTTAAAATCTGTCAACTATAGACTGAACTCAGGGACCAAATATGGTTCTGGTTCTATAGATGGTTCGCTAAATATTAATAACAACGTAACAGAAAATAATGTGTTTTTCAGTGTTGGTGACTATGGATTTTCACAATATGGAGCAAATTATTCCATAAATAGATCAACATCAAAAAGGAATATAATGTTTGGTAAAACATCTTATGATGGTGATTATAAATTTAATGATTCAATTAATGGACAAAGAATTAGGCGCTTAAATAACTATTTAGATCAATTTTTTCTAGCTGTTGATAGGCAATTTATAGTTAGAGATGATTTTATAGTAAATATGTTTACTCTGAAAACTGAAAATACTCGCGGAGTAGCTGGAAGCACTAGCTTTCCATCTGATAGCGCAACGAGAACTGATGACTTTGAACTATTTGCATTATCATTTAATAAATTTTTTAAAAAAGGCTCATTAAACATTTCGATGAATAGATCAGATAACAATCAAGTTTATGATGATTCTAATGGGTCTTTTCCAACTCTTAGTGAACATAAATTAGAATATTCATTATTTAAAGTTGATGGAAAACATTCAATAAGTCCTTCATTAAATTACGAAACATCATTTGCTCAAAAAACAGAACGCGTCGATAGCAGTGATCTTAATAGACGCGAATTAAAAACTACTTCTTATACATTATCTGGTAATTATGTTAACATTGAAAAAGACTATAAATTATCTCCATCAGTACGATTTGATTCAAGAGAAGAAAATAAAAAATCTACATTTAACTTAGGATTTGAAGCCTTGAACCAATTTGACAATTCGAATAGTTCTTTTGATTTTAATTTAGATGTAGGTTCTTCATTTCAATTTCCAACAATGAATGATTTGTTTTGGCCAGATGGATTATATAGTGGAGGAAACCCTGAATTAAAACCAGAAGAAAGTGATTATAAAGCTTTTTCAATTTCTAATCAATCTTCATTAGGTAAAATAAAGTTAACTGCCTCATTTAAAGACTATAGAGATTTGATAGTATGGCAACCCAATGAATCTTTTAAATACGTTCCAATTAACGTATCCTCAGCTGAAAGAACATCATATAATTTACAATACTTAAAAGAGTTTTTACGAGTGCAAATGCAACTAACATATAATCTTTATGACTCTTTAGATAAGGATATGGATAAAAAATTACTTTATGTGCCTGATTCTTCAGCAAGCTTGCTACTTATTTTTAAACAAAATAGCTCTACTAAGTTTTCGTTAAATTATAAATTAACAGGAGATAGAATTTTACAATATGGATCTGATTGGGCAGATCAAGTAAATGATAAATCTTTTGGACTATTAAGTTTTGGATTTTCAAAAAAAATAGTAATTGGAAATAGCAAGAATATAGTTTTGGCTAATTTGACTATAGATAACCTTTTAGATGAAGAATACATCTCTACAATTGGATATCCTGAACCAGGAAGAAGTGTGAACTTTACTTTAGAGTATAAAATCTAATCGTCAAATTCCCAGATAACACCAAATGTTAATAGGCTACTCATTGGGTCAAAATATTCATGATTTCTTAATGAGTAGTTTTCGTCTGTGCTGAACTTATTCAATGCATTTTGAAGTCTAACAGTAAGTATTACATCAGATATTGAAATATCAGCATTTAAAGAAATATTAATATAATCATCATAATCTATATTATTTCTTCTTTCTGGCATATTTTTAAAATAATTAAAACTCATTTCAGAATTATTTTTTGACATGTATTCTAAGCTCAGCTTTCCATTTACCCCCAGATTATTTTTGACCAATGATAAATCATATAAATAATCAAGTCTGAGAATATGCTTTCTATTTGAACTTATTAGACTATCATAAAAATTATAAGAATGATTAAAATTTAACGATCCATACTGCAATGGAATTTTAAAGTTTGATTGAATAGACATCATATTATCATCAATAAACTCATATCTATCAGATTCTGGAATGATAACCTCTCCCAATTCAATCGGTACAATAACATTATTAGCTTCAACATACTTCAAAGAAGCTGAGAAATCTATTTTGGTATTAAAATAATATGTAAGTGATAAGTTTTTCCATTCTTCAACTTTATTTCCTCTAAATCTTCCCTTACCATCAAAATCATAAACATCAAAAAGAACCATCGAATGCTGATTCCTTGTTTTAAAAACTACATCAAGATTTCCAAATATATTTTTATAGTATATATTTGGCTTGACACTGTCTTCAATTAAATCAATGCCATAAACAATTTCACCAACTGGATAGGAACTTCCTTTAGACGTTGGAAAGTTATTAATTTGTGTAGTGACGGTTAAGGCATTCAAAGAAAATCCATTTGAAGATCTTTCATCAAAATAATAACTATTATTAAGAACAACATTTAGAGCTAAGAAGTTATTTTTTTGAATTGAAGCTTTCAATCTATTTCTCTCTAAATCATATTTATTATTAATCGCATATTCATTAAGAAGTAAGGATTCAAATTTACTTACGTGATTTAATTGTAAATCAAAATTGTAATCATTTTTAATAAATTTATTTCCAATTGTTAGTGATAAAAAATCGGAAAATTCACTATTTAAAGACGAGTCAAACTCAGTAGAGTTAAAGTTAAATTGTGATTCTTCCCTAAAGTATCCAACAGAAGAATACAGTTTATTTTTATCAAATTTTTTTGAATAATCAAATTGATAAAATAAACTTAATGGAGGATTTTCCGCATTTGAAAATTCTGAATACTGACCAAAATAACTTTTCTTTGATCCTGAAAATTGAAATGTTTCATTAGGAGAGTGTTTTTTTAATCCAACGCTCAATTTATCATATCCATAATCACCAAATTCATAAATGAATTTACTTTTCACATAAGATGAATCTTTTGGAAGTGCTTCAAAGTTTAATTTCTCAAATTTATTCTTAAAATTCTTAGTAGATCTATCAATCAACAAATTGTTAAATGATATATCAGAATTCCAAATAAGCTGATTGTTTTCCAAAGGGACTGCAAATTGTTTAGAGATATCAAAAGGAATACTTTCTTGTGTAAAAACAATGGAAGCTAGAAAAGAAAGTGAAACATAAAATTTTTTATGATTCATCTCTTCTCATAAAATTAATTTTAGAATCTATAAAATTGATAGAATGTAATAGTATTGCTTCAAGCGTTTGAGGCTCTACAGGGCTTTGCCACTCTTTTCTTCCTTGATACGATAAAATTAAATGTTCTAAACTAAGCTTATCATCTTCTGGAAAATTTTTAACTTCAGAAATATATTTATTAACAATATCTCTTGAAAGTATAGCATTTCCAACTAAAGATTTATGATTTGATTTAGAGATTGAAGAACCAAGATTAATAGAATAAAGCTTACCAATCTGATGAAGGCATACTCCAGATATTAATAAATCTATATCAATATCATAATGTGAACCAACTTGCTTTGCAATTTTTAAAAGTGATACTGTTTGCTCAATTAAACCATTTTGATAATTGTAATGATATGAGATGCTAGCAGGATAAACTTTAAACTTTTCCTTATGGTCTCTTAAGATATTTTTTGTGACTTTTTTCAAATGGTTCTTTGAAATTAAGTTTACTTCTTTAGTCAATTCTTTCCATAGTTCACTTGGATTTTTTTTAGAAGTTGGAATCAAGTCAGATGCTTCGAATCCATATTTTTTATATTTTTTCTCATTAGCACGAGAAATATTATCAATTTTGATTAATACATTTTCTCCATATTGATATGTTACACCTTTTACAGCTACGGGATCTCCATTACTAAACTTTTTAGAAAGTTTTTGAACATTATCCCATATTCGTGCTCTAATTAAACCCGACTTATCTTGCAAAAGTAAATTTAAATAGGTTGAACCGTCTTTTTTCTTCAGTGATTTTTTTTCTAAACATAAATAGAATCCTTGGAGCTTCATATCAGCAACCATGTTTGAAATAAGAATGGATTTCATCTTATTAATTTTTTGAATGTGCACAATTGCTATCTTTGCAAGTACCAGATAATTGATGTACGCGTTTTGTAAGGCTCATATTTAAGTCATCAGCAATTTTCTTTTCGATTGAGGGAATTTTATTATCATAAAATTCAAATATTTCTCCGCAATCTTCGCAGACAATATGATCATGATTTGGAGTAATTGTTTTTTTATTGTGCTCATAAAGAAATTTTCCGCTATCTAAAGTTATTTTCTTTAAAAGATTATGTTTTACAAATACATCAATTGTTCTATATAATGTGGCTCTTGAAACATTAATTTTCTTTTTTTTGAGATCGCTAAGAATGGTTTCAATATCACGATGACTATCTGTAGAACAAAGCTCATCCCAAATGTCAAGCCTTTGTTTAGTAGCTCTCAACCCTTCGCTTTTGAGGACGGCTTCAACTTCTATATGAAATCTACATGGTATTAAATTCTGCATACATCAAATTACACTAAATTGATTTTTTAATCTATTTTTTTTAAACGAGCGTACTTAACAATTAATTTTTTTCTTAAACCACCATCAAATTCAACACCAACTTTTTGATTTTCACCTGAACCACTCAAAACAAGAATGGTGCCTATTCCAAAGAGATTATGTTGAACTTGATCTCCAATTTTAAAGTCATCAAACTCTGTAACTGTTCTTGAAATTTGAATTTTTTTCTGTTCTCCAGTACCAACAATTCTTCGAGTATAAACTGATTTATAAGATTTAACTTTTATAACATCTTCATCAATTTCATTTAAAAAATCTGATTGAACAAATGATGTGGTATTCATAGCTCCAAATCTTCTTCTGTATTTTGCATTTAAAAGATATACCTGATCCATAGCTCTTGTCACCGCAACATAAAACAACCTTCTTTCTTCTTCCATTTGATCGGGTCCATCATCAATTCTAACTAGCGGAAAAAGCCCTTGTTCAAGTCCAGCAATAAATACTGTTGGAAATTCAAGACCTTTTGCTGCATGCACTGTCATTAGTGTAATAGAATTATCTTTATCATCCCATTCGTCAATATCAGTAAACAGGGAAATCTCTTGAAGAAAGTCTCTTAAATTCCCGCCAACTTGATCAGAAAATTTATCGACTGATGCTTTAAGCTCTTGGATATTATCATATCGATCTTGTTCAACAGGATTGTTTTTATAATAATTTTCAATATTAAACTCTTCTAATAAAGTTCTTAATAACTCCTTAGGGTCAAGTGTTTCTAGCAGGCTACTGAATTTTTTAATCGAGGCTAGAAAACTTTCAATTGAATCTTGTTGTTTCCCTCTCAATTTCAAATCTCTAGAAAATTCTAAACTATCAAAAAGTGAAATTTTCTTTTTGGATGCTAACTCAACAAACATTTTTATTGATTTTTCTCCGATGCCTCTTACAGGAAAATTAATGATACGCCTAAGAGCTACATCATCATTACTATTTGCCACCAAAGTTAAATATGCTAACACGTCTTTAATTTCTTTCCTATCATAGAATTTCGTCCCACCTACAATATTATATGGGATTCCTTCTTTTACCATTGCTTGCTCAATGGATCTTGACTGTGCATTGGTTCTGTATAAAACGGCAAAGTCTTTAAAAGTACTTTTATTAATTTTTATTTCAGACTTAATTGCATCGCATATAGCATTTGATTCTTCTTCATCACTTCCAGTGGAAATCAGTGAAATCTTTTCTCCCTTTCCTCTTGTTGCTTCCAATTTCTTTTCAGCTCTATTTTTATTATTAGAAACAACAGACCAAGCTCCATCAAGAATACGTTGAGTTGATCTATAATTTTTTTCAAGCTTAATCTCAATATTTTTTGAGAATGTATCCTGAAAGTTGGTAAGAATATTATCAATATTAGCTCCTCTCCAACCATAAATGGATTGATCATCATCACCAACTACAGTAATATTTTGATGTTTTCCAGCTAATAAAGATACAATTTCAAATTGCGGTGAATTGGTATCTTGAAATTCATCAACTAATACATATTTCCATGTGCTTTGATAAAAATTCAAAATTTTAGCATTTTCTTTTAACAATCGAATTGGGAGCAGAATTAAATCATTAAAATCTAGTGCATTGTTAGATTTTAATTTTTCACAATATGCCTTATAAACCTCAACAATTTTTTCATCCTCAAATGTTTGAGCTTTGGATTCTACATCTTTAATTGAAAGATTATCATTTTTAAACTTATCAATTTGAACTTTCAAGAAACCGACGTTGAGCTCTTTAAATTCAGAAAGATTCAAATTTTCAACAACCTCTTTGATAACAGATTTTTGATCGGAAGTATCGTAAATAGTAAAGTTAGAATTATATCCTTCATCTAATGAAGAAATATGCATTCTTAACATGCGAGCACCTATAGAATGAAATGTTCCAACATTTACTCCATCACAAGATATGCTTTCTTGAATTCTTAATTTCATTTCTGCAGCGGCTTTATTGGTGAAGGTTAATGCTAATATTTCTTCTGGTTTAAAAAGCTTTTCTTTGATTAAATGCCAAACTTTATAAGTAAGTACTCTTGTTTTTCCACTTCCTGCTCCTGCAAACACTAGAACAGGTTTATTTACTGTTTGGACTGCTTTTAGTTGTTGAGTATTTAAATCTTGTAACTTCATCTATTCTTTCTTTTGTTAATTTTATAAATCCTTTTTGCCTCTTCATGATCTTTTTCATTCGTTGTAAATGCATGCGACCCATCTCCTTGTGCAACAAAAAATAAGAAATTGGTATCTTCAGGATATAATGCTGCTTTAATTGATGCAATGCCTGGGTTATTTATTGGCCCAGGAGGCAACCCATAATTCTGATACGTATTGTAATCAGACTTAATTCTTAAATCTCTATTAGATAATGTTTTTGGAGGACCTGGTATTATATATTGTATCGTTGGGTCGGCTTGTAGTTTCATATTAATTTTTAATCTATTATGATATACTGAAGAAATTGTACTACGCTCACTATCAAGCATCGCTTCTCCTTCAATAATCGACGCCAAAGTTACAACTTCATGTACCGAAAATCCTAATTGATTCGCTCTATCTTGTAAATTTTCATCAAATTTTTTCCAAAATTCTGACAACAAAATATCTATAATTTCTTCTGGAGATGAATCATGATATAAATAATATGTATCTGGATAAAGATAACCTTCAAGCGATGAAGCATCCACTTTATATTGTTCTAAAATCTCAGTTGAATTAAAATATTTATTAAAATCATAATCTGTATTCAATAATATATTAATATCTTTGAAGAGATTCTTTGATTGTGAACCTTCCGGTATTGTTAGTTTTAATTTTATTGGACCTTTATTAAAAATGAGATCAATTAATATAGCGTCTGATACCTTTCCATCAATTAAAAATCTACCGGTTGGGATCTTTGATGCCAACCCTCTGGTGATAACTTTAAGCTTAAATATATTTTGATTTACTATAATTTCATTTTCCAATAATAAACGAGAAACTGAATTCAATGACATCCCTTTTTCAATAGTTATGATAGATAAATTTATTTCACGATTATTAACTGAAAGCATACTTGTAACAAAAATAATAAGTATTGTTATTGCTATAGATAAGGTAGTATTTATTTCTTTCATCTGAGGGCTAGAAATTACCTTATTTCTTATTTCAAATCAATGGATGTAATAATATTTTTGCAAACAACAATTATCGCAACTAACTTTCCAATTATGGAAAACAAAAATAAAAAAACTTTACGGTTTTCATGGCCATACAAAAGAAAAAATTATGTTTTGTTTGGTGTTGGAGTTTTCGTTATAATTGTGGGTTATTTGATAATGTATTCAGGAGAAGTAGATAGTTTTCAAAGCTTAGTTATTTCTCCACTACTTTTATTAGCTGGCTATTTGGTTATAATTCCAATGGCTTTGTTAAGTAAAAAATAATTTGGGGTAGTAGTTCAGTTGGTTAGAACGCCGGCCTGTCAAGCCGGAGGTCGCGGGTTCGAGTCCCGTCTATCCCGCAACTTTCAATGAAAAAAATTTTCCAAGTAGGTGCTGGTCTTGTAGGAAAAACAATGGCACTTGATTTATCCAAAAATTATGAGCTTCATCTTGGTGACACCAATTTAGATTTGTTAAATGAAATCAAATATGAAGATCAATCAATACATATACAAAAAATAGATATTCAAGATAAAGGAAATTTTCGCACATGGATAGCTGATGCTGATATCGTACTTTTGGCTGTTCCAGGATTTTTAGGATTTGAAGCTTTACGTTCAATTATAGAGTGTGGAAAAAATGTTGTTGATATATCTTTTTCTCCAGAAAATGTTCTTTCGCTTAACGATTTGGCAATAGAAAATGATGTTTGTGCCGTTGTAGATGCAGGTGTAGCTCCAGGTATACCAAATTTTTTACTTGGATATTGGAATGAAAAAATTAAAGTGAATTCCTTTGATTATATGGTAGGAGGCTTACCAAAAAATCCATCACCTCCATATAATTACAAAGCTCCATTTTCTCCCATAGATGTCATTGAAGAATATACTCGACCTGCAAGAATGATGATTAATTCTAAAGTGGAAATGAAACCTGCGCTATCAGAGATTGAAGAGTTTGAAATAGATGATGTAGGAATGTTAGAAGCATTCAATACTGACGGTCTGCGTTCATTATTAACTACAATGTCACACATACCAAATATGAAAGAAAAAACCTTAAGATACCCTGGACATGCTTCATTAATACAATCAATGATCGATAGAAATTTATTTGATAAAAATAATTTTGACCATACAGTTAAAAAATTATTTACTGAATGGAAACTAGAAAATCATGAACCAGAATTTACAGTGCTTGATATAAATATTTATGGGGAACAAAATATCCATTATCATCTTTATGATGAAATGGATATGCTTTCAAAATTTTCTTCAATGGCTCGAACAACTGGATTTACAGCTACTGCAACAATCAACATGCTATTAAATAATCTTTGGTCAAAAAAAGGTGTTTCCCCTCCTGAGGTTGTTGGCGCTAATGAGTCTTGTATTAATTTTCTCTTTGAATACCTATCATCGAGAAATGTAAAAATAATACAATCTTAAAACATTATAGATACTTTGATATAATTTATTTATATCAAATTATATTAATTTTGTTTGATATAAATCATGTAGTGTAAGTAAGCCAAGACACTCTTTTTTACTATTAACAATGGGTAAAACTGATATTTGTGAGTGTCTGTCTTCCATAATTTTCATAGCATCCAAAATTGAGGTTGAAGGAGTAATTGAAATAGGATTAGTATTTATAAAATTTTTTATAGAATCGTTTAAATCATTACTTGAAGCAATAGACTTTCGTAAATCACCTTCTGTCAATATACCCTTTAATTGATTACCCTCTAATTGAAAAGCTACACCTAGAGGTTTCTCAGTCATTTTTGCTGCACAAGAACTTATAGAATCATTATCAACTATTTGAGCAACATCATCGATATAATGCATTACACTTTCTACTCTAAGTGCCAATTGTTTTCCTAATTCTCCACCAGGATGATTTTTTGCAAAATCTTCTTTATCAAAACCTCTTTGAACCATCAAGACCGATGCTAAAGCATCTCCTATAGCCAAAGCAACTAGAGAGCTTGTTGTAGGTACAATACCGAGAGGGTCTATTTCTTTTTCTACTGTTCCATCTAAAACGATATCAGCGTTCTTTGCAATAAATGAATCAATATTTCCAACAATTGCTATGATTGGAGATTTAAATTCTTTAAGTATAGGAATCAATTTGACTATTTCTTCAGTATTACCACTTTTAGAAATTAAAATAGTAGGGTCTCCAGGATTATAGATTCCTAAGTCTCCATGAATTGCCTCTGCAGCATGCATGTAGACACTTTGCGTGCCAGTGCTACATAAAGTTGCAACTATCTTTTGCCCTATTAGACCAGATTTTCCCAAACCGCACACAACAAGTTTTCCTGGGTGATTAAAAATTAATTCTGAAGCTTGTTGAATATCATCGTCAATTCTTTTAGACACTTCTAAAAGTTGAGAAGAAACACTCTCAAGAATTGATTGTGACAACCCATGTATTTCACTTTTTCCCATACAATCGATAATATAAATAGTTTTTATGGAATTGTGACTGATAAATTTGTAGTATTGCCGATGAATATTTTTATTACAGGAGCCAGTAGTGGTATTGGAGAATATGTTGCTTACGAATATAGCAAAAGAGGTGCAACTATTGCACTATGTGCTAGACGTAAGAAAAAATTAGAAAATATTGCTCAAAAGTGTGAGACTTTAGGTGCAAAAATATATACCTATTCAGTAGATGTCACAGATCAACATTCAACGAAAGAGTCAATTGAAGATTTTCTAAGTAAAGTTCCTACAATTGATTTGGTTTTTGCAAATGCTGGTTTAGGATTACTTGATTTTGTTGAAAAAGGAGATCCTTCAGTAATGAATGATATGATTAATACCAACGTGATTGGTGTAAATAATACTGTTGTACCGTTTATACCAAAAATGCTTGAACAATATAGTGGACATATTGCTGTAGTAGGTTCAGTTGCAAGTTTTGTTGCGTGGCCTGGTTCAGGAGCATATGCTGGTTCAAAATGGGCTGTAAGAGCGTTAACAGGTTCTTTAAGAAATTCTCTACCAAAACAAATAGCTGTTACTTTAATTTGTCCAGGATTTGTACAAAGTGAAATGACAGATCCTGTTGAATTTAAACCGTTCTTAATTGGTACAGAAAAAGCAGCAAAAAAAATAGTTCGTGCATTGGATAAAAAAAGAAAGGTATTTATTTTTCCTTGGCAATGGAATATAGTGGTTCTTTTTAGAAAACTAATCTACGTATTCATGGGAAAAGCATTTCAAAAAAAACACGATAAGTTTCGATTAAAGAATCAATCTAACTAATCAGCTTAAAGGCTACATAAAATAATAGCAATCCAGGCAAGAATAGCATAAAACCTATCGCCTCTCCAAAAACCAAATAAGAATTTAAAATTGCAATTGGTATAACAGCGTTATTCATCAGCGCTAATTTTTCAGCAGAAACTTTTGTAGCTCCTATGTTCCATGCCAGAAAACCAAAACCTGTTGAAACCAAACCAAGAAATAATAAAGCCAATAAGTTTGATGTGGTCAACAACTGATTATTATCAGAATTTGAGAGAAAAAATATGGAAGTAATTAGCACTGCGCCCAAGAACATTTGTGAAAAATTATGAATGATATCCGTTGAGCTATTATTTGAATGCCATTTTTTAAACATCACTTGACCAAAAGCAAAACATATGTTAGCAACTTGAATTAAAAGAAAACCAGTCCAATAATCTATGGGATTAGCAATATTCAATCGCATCATATATGAGCCAATTAAAACTAAAATAACTGCAATAAATCCTTTTAAAGAAAAAGATCCTTTGATTAAAAACTGAGAGGATAAACCTACGAAAATAGGAGTTGTTATTGTGAAAGTTGCAATAAGGTAAGCAGGTAAATATTCGTAGGACTGAATGTAGAAAACATACATAAGTCCAAATTGGCTTGCGCCTATTAATATTAACCTAAGATCGAAACTAAATTTCTTAAAATTGTATATGGTTAGAGTTGAAAAAAAAATTAGTGCAATTAGATTTCTCATAAAGCTAATAAATGCTGAATCAATACCAGGTAGACCATATTTTATAATACCGAAAGAGAATGACCAAAGAATTGATACTATAACGAGATATATCACTCAGACCCTTAAATCATCAATTAGCTTTGCAAGCCTATAGTCTTTTTCTGTGATTTCACCAGCATCATGTGTTGTCAATGATACCGTAACTTTGCAATAACCAATAATAATATCAGGATGATGATTTTCTTGTTCAGCTAAATTTGCAATTTCATTTACAAAATCTATGCCATCTAAATAATTATTAAATTCAAAAGTTTTAGAAATTGTTTTATCTATTTCGTTCCACTGCATACTAGAATGGCCAAATCATAGGAATCATAATAACTGAAATAATCCAAAGAATTATTCCTAAAGGTAATCCAACTTTAATGTAATCGGAATATCTATATCCTCCAGGACCAAACACCATCAAATTTGTTTGATATCCTACTGGAGTAATAAATGAAGCTGACGCTGCATAGCAAACAGCAAATATAAAAGGCTTTGGATCAAATCCGAAACTTGCTGCTAGAGATAATGTAATTGGGGTCATAATAATTGCAGTAGCAGCATTTGACGCAATCTCAGTAAGAATCATAGTAATAAAATATATTAATGCTAACAATAAATACGGAAGTATATCAGCAGGAAATAAGTTAACAAAGCTTGAGATTGAATCACTTATTATAACATCTAATCCTGTTCGTTGAATTGCTGCTCCCATAGGAAGAAATGCAGCAATCACTATAATAACTTGCCAATGAATTGAGCTATATGCCTCATTTGGAGTTATTACTTTTGAAAGCAATAATGCAATTACACCGAGAATAACACCAACAACAATAGGCACAATATCAAAAATAGCCAATGTTACTGCTAACAATATAGATGCTAAACTAAGCCACCAAAAAGGATGTCCATCAAGCGATCCATCCACTTTACCCAATACAATGAATCCTTCCTTATTAGCTAGCTGATTAATTCTATCTTTTGGGCCATAAACTAATAACGTATCGAAAGGCTTTAAAATAAAATGAGCCAGTTTTCTACGAATGATTTCCCCTTCTCTTCGTATTGCTAAAACAAAACTTCCGAAAGATCTTCTAAAATTAGCTTCTTGCAAAGAAAGACCTATTAATTCTGAATTGTCAGTAACTAGACATTCAGCTAATATATTATCCTCCTGCTCTAGTTCATCTTGTGTAAGTTTTTCATCAGCTAACATAACCAAATTTTCAATTTCTTTTAGTCTTTGAAAATTATCAAACGAACCTTTTACAAAAAGTATGTCATCTTCTTGGATAACCATATTACGAAGATTAGAATTGATGATTTCACCATTCCTTAGTACGTCTAGTACTATCACATCATAGTTTTCATTTATTTTTCTATCTAGTAATGTTTTACCCGTGAGGGGTGAATTTTTAGAAACTTTAAATTCTGTTAAATAACCATCCAATCTATAATCTTCAATACTTGATGATTTTGCTACTCTTGTTGGCAAAAGCTTATATCCAATAGTAAAAATATATAATAAACCAACTACAAATTTTATAATTCCAAACTTAGCAAACTCAAGCATACCTAGCGACACTTGACCATTGGAAGAATCAACTAAAATCGAATTAACAATTAAATTTGTAGATGTACCTACTAGTGTTAGAGTACCTCCTAAGATAGCTGCATAACTCAATGGAATAAGTACTTTAGATGGACTTATGTTATATTTATCAGCAAGCCGTATAGTTACAGGCATAAAAATCGCTACAATAGCAGTATTATTGACTACTGCAGAAGCTACTCCAATGGCAAATAGATAAGCAATCATACCTAAAACTCGAGATTTATCTATCAAAGAATTGATGTTTATTATTAAATATTCTAGTACATGTGATTTTTGTAAAGCATGACTTAAAATAAATAAGCAAGCTATTGTAATGACTGCAGGATTAGAAAATCCTGCAAGACTTTCAGTAGGACTTACTAATCCCAGAATTAGTAACAATCCTAAAACTAATAATGCAGTTACATCTATTGGAAATAATTCTGTAACAAATAATACTAAAGCTACCAAAATTATTGCACCTAGGAATAAAATTTCCATAAGTACCGTGGAAAGGACTCGAACCTTCACATCTTACGATACTGGTTCCTAAGACCAGCGCGTCTACCAATTCCGCCACCACGGCATATTTATCGAAATATAAAGATAAAAAGTAAAAAAAGTTTACTTAATGATTGATAGCTAAATCAAGCTCAGAAATTAAATCTTCTACATCCTCAATACCAACAGAAAGCCTTAATAGATTTTTTGTAATTCCCAACTTTTCTTTTTCTTTCTTTGGAACAGATGCATGAGTCATAGAATAAGGACATGAAATTAGAGTCTTTACTCCGCCCAAGCTCTCAGCTAAAGTAATAAAGTTTAATTTCTTTGCAAATTTGTTAACATTTACTTTACTATCGAGTTCAAAAGAAATGATTCCACCGAAAACTGATTTTCCTTCAGGGTTCTTCTGTTGTTTTTTTGCTATTGCATGTTGCGGATGATCTTTAAGTCCTGGATAAATCACTCTTGTAACTTTTTTATGATTTTTAAGCCAATTTGCAATGATCATCGCATTGCTAAAATGTCTTTCTACCCTCAATGATAAAGTTTTAACAGAACGAAGAAGTAGCCAAGCATCAAAAGGGCTTGGCAAAGCTCCTGCAGTATTTTGAATTAAAGTAATTTTTTCTGCAGAACTCTTATCGTTAACCATTAGTGCCCCACTTAAAATATCAGAATGACCTCCAATATATTTTGTAGTACTGTGCATGACAATATCAGCGCCAAGATTAAGCGGCTTTTGTCCACAAGGACTCATAAAAGTATTATCAACACTTACTAAAATATTTTTAGGCTTACATAGCTTACTTACTGAAGAAATATCTGCAATTTCAAGTAATGGATTACTCGGTGTTTCTAAGTGAATTAATTTTGTATTATCCCTAATTGAATCTTTAATAGTCTTTAAGTTTGTAGTATCAATAAAGTCAAAATCAACTCCATTATCATTCAATACTTTTGTAACAAGTCTAAAGACACCGCCATATACATTTTGTGAAATTAAAACATGATCTCCTGGCTTAAACATTAAAAATATTGCCGACATAGCTGCCATGCCAGATGCGAAAGCAAAAGAAAACTTTGCATCTTCTAACATTGCAAAATTTTCTTCTAAGGCATCAATTGTTGGACCTCCAGTTCTCGAATAAACAAATTTCTCAGAGCTACTAAAACTTGGCTGTCTAAAAGTTGAGGTTAAATGAAGAGGAGTAACTGCAGCGCCTGTTTCATCAATTTTGTTACCAGTATGAATAGATTTTGTTAAGAACTTTGTATTTTTTTTATTCTTAGCCACGAGTATATCCTTTCATTAAATACTGATCAATTTTTTTAAATTTTACTTTAACTCTTTCACCTGATGGAGCAATAAGTTCGACTTTATCATTTCTTCCAAGCTTTAATTCAGATTCATTTGACATATCTTCCCTTGGAGGAATATTTTTAGGGATTTCATTTGAATCACTTTTTACTGCTTCATCATGTTGAAGTTGAATATTTTTTTGTAATGGATTTTGTTGAGTCTGAACTTGGTCGCTCACTTGCGCATGAAAAACTCTTTGAATAACAGTGCTTCTTAAGCTAACCATTAATTCTTGAAAAAAGTTATAAGATTCAGATTTATATTCAATTAATGGATTTTTCTGTCCATAAGCTCTTAACCCTATCCCTTCTCTTAGTTGATCCATTCCCAATAAATGATTTCTCCATTTTTCATCAATAGTTTTTAGTACGATAAATTTTTCAACTTTTCTTAATAACTCTGAAGGAATAACATCTTCTTTAAGTTTATAATATTTTAATGCTTCCTCATTTATGTAATCAATTAGCTCATCTAAAGATTGTAAAGATTCAATTTCATTAACATCTATGTTGACAAGTAAATTACTATTTAGCTGTTGATTAATACTTTGCCAATCCCAATCTTTTATTTGCTTAAAATCTAAATCTCCGACAATATCAAAAATAAAATCTTCAATAAACTCATTTATAGTATCTTTAATCGATTCAGAAAGAAGTGCCTTGTTTCGTAAATCATATATTATTTCTCTTTGCTGATTTAAAACATCATCATACTCTAACAGATGTTTTCTCATTGCAAAGTTTCTTTCTTCAACTTTCTTTTGAGCATTACTAACACCTCTATTCAACATCCCCGCGCTTAGCTCTTGATCTTCATCCATTGAGAGTCGATCCATGTATGTTGCAAGTCTATCCATATTAAATAGTCTCATCAGGTCATCTTCTAAAGAAATATAAAATCTTGAAGACCCATTATCACCTTGTCTTCCAGATCTACCCATTAATTGCAAATCTATCCTTCTTGACTCATGTCTGGCTGTACCAATTATATGTAACCCTCCTAACTCTTCAACGCCAGGTCCTAACTTAATATCTGTTCCTCTACCTGCCATATTAGTAGCAATAGTAATTGATTTTTTTAAACCAGCTTGAGCTACAATTTGCGCTTCGCTTTGATGTTGCTTTGCATTTAATACATTATGAGGAATTCCTTTTTGTTTTAACATTTTTGAAAGTAGTTCAGATACCTCAACAGAAACTGTTCCAATTAAAACTGGTTGGCCTTTTGAGTAATATTCACTCACTTCTTTTATTACTGCCTTGTATTTTGCTTGCATTGATTTATAAATGACATCATTAAAATCATTTCTCTTAATAGGTCTATGAGTTGGAATTACAGTAACTCCAAGATTATAAATTTTTTCAAATTCAGCAGCTTCTGTATCAGCGGTACCTGTCATTCCAGATAATTTATCATACATTCTAAAATAATTTTGAATCGTTATTGATGCTAAAGTTTGTGTTTCTTTTTCAATTTTAACGTTTTCTTTTGCTTCCAATGCTTGATGAAGACCTCCGCTAAATCTTCTTCCTGGAAGAACTCTTCCTGTAAATTCATCGACGATTAATACTTGACCATTTTGAACAACATATTCAACATCTTTATCAAAAAGAGTATATGCTTTTAACAATTGACTAAGATAATGAATCTTACTACTTCTTTCAGAATGCAACTTATATACCTTTTCTTTTTGTAATTGTTTTTGTTCATCTGAAAGATCTTGCTCATCAATATCTGAAAGCAATTCGCCTAAATCTGGAATAGTAAATGCATCTTTATTATCAGGAGATAATGCTTCTCTACCCTTATCTGATAAATCAACACTATTTGATTGTTCGTCAATCGAGAATAATAAATCTTCATCCAATAAATAAGTTTTCTTCTCTGCAATATATTCTGATTCCACAGCATTCATCATCTTAATTGTTCCCTGCTCTTGGAATAAATCTTGTAGTTTTTGAAATTTTGGTAACCCTCTTTTAGCCTTTAGAAGAAGCAATCCAGCTTGTTGTTTTTCATCATCAGATAGAGTTTCATTTTTTAATAATGTTTGCGCTTCAGAAACAAGTGTACTAATTAGTTGAGTTTGTTTTACAACAAGAGATTGTACAGGTCGCTTTAAATCTACATAAGATTGATTAATTTTTGTCTCAACAGGACCAGAGATAATTAAAGGTGTTCTTGCCTCATCTATAAATACACTATCAACTTCATCAACAATTGCATAATTGTGCTTTCTCTGCACCAAAAATTCACTATCAATAGTCATATTATCTCTTAAATAATCAAACCCAAATTCATTATTTGTTCCATACGTTATATCACAATTATACGATGATTTTCTTTGTTCAGGGTTCATGCTATTTAAAATAAATCCAACAGATAATCCAAGAGTTTCAAAAACTTTTCCCATCCATTCTGCGTCTCTTTGCGCAAGATAGTCATTTACAGTAATCACATGAACACCTCTTCCTGAAAGAGCATTAAGGTAAATTGGAAAAGTAGCTACCAGTGTCTTACCTTCTCCAGTCTTCATTTCTGAAATCTTTCCTTGATGTAAAACTATCCCACCAATTATCTGTTCATCATAAGGAATCATTTCCCACTTAATTTTTTGACCAACCACTTCCCATTCCTTGCCATACAAAAGTCTGCAGGCATGTTTTACAAGAGCAAAAGCTTCGATTAAATGTTGTTCTAAAACATTTTCTGCAATTTGAGATCTTATTTTTTTTAGCTCTTTAGAGTCATCTATATTATTGAGCTTTTTACTTTCTTGCTCAGCTATGGATTCTTTGATTACGGTTTGTAATTCTTTTGTTCGATCTTGTAAATAGGATAAATCTTTTCCTTTAAGAGTGGCATAAAATTCATTTACTTGCTTTACAATAGGTAAAATTTTCTTTATTTCCCTATCTGATTTTGTTCCAAATATTTTTGTTAAAATACCCAATTATAACTCCTTGTAAATTGAGTCAAGGACACCGTTAACAAATGAAGTACTATCTTCTGAGCTAAATTTTTTAGCATTTTCTATAGCAGAACTAATAGTAACCTTGTGAGAAATATCATATGACTTTAGATGAATCATTTCGCATAAAGACATTTGCATAATTAGTCTATCAATTACATTTAATCTATCTACTGTCCAATTATCAAGATTACTTTCAATATGTTTATCTAAATCATCAGAAAATTCGATTGTTGAATTAAAGAGTTCTTCTACAAATTTTTTAGTCATTTTGTCAAATTCATATCTTATCAAAATATCATGTAAGACTTTTTTTGCTTCCTCATTTGATACATGCTTTGCATAAAGTGCTTGTAATACGGCCTCTCTTGCTAACTTTCTTTGCTGTTTGTTACTTTTTGCCATGATGTAGTTACTGATGATTCCAATTAATATAGTCTTGAATTCGTCTTTCAGCTAAAATGTTAGCTGCTTCAAGTGTCGAAATATTATTATTTATCGCGTAATCAAAAATTTTTGTTAAAATATGGTAGATACCCTCAACTTGAAATTTTGCCTTTTCTTTGTTGTAACCCTGAAGTTCATTTGCAACATTCATTAATCCACCAGCATTAATTACATAATCAGGTACATACATTATTTGTTTTTCTTTCAATAACTTTGAATCTCTATCTTCTTTTTCTAACTGATTGTTAGCAGCACCAGCAATAACACTACACTTTAAACTTTCAATCGTAGTGGGATTGATAACAGCCCCCATTGCGCATGGAGAAAAAACATCTAAGTCCATTGACATTAGCTCATCAGCACTTACTGGATTAACACCAAATTCATCTTTAACTCTTTCAAGTGATTCTTCATTAATATCATTTCCATATATTTCTGCACCTTCACTTTTTAAGTGAGAACACAAATAATATCCTACCTTACCAAAACCTTGAACACCTATTTTAAGTCCATGTAATGATTGAATATTTAATCTTTTTTTCAATGCAGCTTTCATTCCAACAAAAACTCCTAAAGCTGTAAGAATAGATGGATCGCCGCTTCCTCCCATTGCTCTTTTGATTCCAGTAACATGCTCAGTTTCCATTCTAATAAATTCCATATCACGGACAGTCATGCCAACATCTTCAGCAGTGATATATTTACCCCCAAGACTTTGTACAAATTTCCCAAATGATCTCAAAAGAACTTCTGATTTATCTGAATTTGGGTCTCCAATTATTACAGCTTTTCCACCACCTAAATTTAAATTAGAGATAGAAGCTTTATATGTCATACCTCTGGATAATCTTAAAACATCTACAAGCGCATCTTCTTCACTTTTATATGGATACATTCTACATCCTCCTAAAGCAGGTCCTAAAACAGTATTATGTATTGCAATTATTGCTTTTAATCCAGAAGATGGATCATTGCAATAGACAACTTGCTCATGATTTTTATCAGATATTTTTTCAAAAATTTTTGTCATTATGATTTCCTATTTATTCTTGGATTTTGAATAAGCGTCAATGATATCTTTTACAAGATGATGTCTTGCAATATCATGTTCACTTAGTTTTACAATCCCAATATCATTAATATTTTTTAATATTTTTAAAACATCAATCAATCCAGAATTAGACTTTGTCGGTAAATCGATTTGCGATTCATCACCAGTTATTATCGCTCTTGATTCAATTCCTAATCTTGTTAGAAACATTTTCATTTGAATCGATGAAGCATTTTGAGCCTCATCAAGAATCATAGCTGAACGATTGATGGTTCTGCCCCTCATATATGCCAATGGTATTATCTCAATAATACCTCTATCTAAAAAATTTTGAATTTTATTTTTTGGTAATAATTCATGAAGTGCATCATATAATGGTGCAAGATATGGATCAATTTTATCTTTAAGGTCCCCTGGAAGAAATCCTAAATTTTCTCCAGCTTCAACAGCAGGTCTACAGAAAATAATTTTTTCAATTTCATGTTTTTCAAGTAACGATAATGCATATGCCACAGCAAGGAATGTTTTCCCCGTTCCTGCTGGACCAACAGAAATAATAATATCGTTTTTGAAAAAAGATTGAACTAATTCTTTTTGACCATCAGTTCTAGGAAAAACTGGACCCTTTTTACCATAAAATAATACGTTCTCAATGGATCCATTAGGTTTAGATGATGGTTCTGATGCATTTAAAGCAACTAATTGTGATATATCTTTTTGAGATATGGTATTACCTTTTTTAATTGAGTCAATCATTTGATTTAAAACTGAATCAAAATGATTTATGTCTTTTTTTAGGCCTTGGCAAAAAATATTATTTCCTCTAACATTTAATTGAAGAGGAAATTGTTTTTCTAAAAAAATAATATTTTTATCACCAACTCCATACAGACTTGTTAAATCTACGCCTTTTATTTCAAACGTTTTTTTCATCATCTAAAATCTTTATTCCAAGTTCATTTAATTGTTCTTCTGAAACAATGTTTGGAGCTTCTTCCATCAAAGCAGATGCTGATGTTGTCTTTGGAAATGCAATAACGTCTCTAATATTTGTCACTCCTGCTAACAACATAACTAATCTATCTAACCCAAATGCAATACCACCATGTGGAGGAGTACCATATTTAAGTGCATCTATAAAAAATCCAAATTTTTCCGAAATTTCCTTATCAGATAGATTCATTATTTTAAATATATCTTTTTGTAATTTATGGTCATGGATTCTTATTGAACCTCCGGCTACTTCATATCCATTAATTACTATATCATAGCCTTTAGAAATAATATCTCCAGGATTTGATATGACATTTTCTATATCAGAATCTTTTGGAGCAGTAAAAGGATGATTTACAGAATCAAATCTTTCAGTCTCATCATTCCAATCAAATAAAGGAAAATCTACAATCCAAACAGGAGCAAAGAGGCTATTATCCTTAAGATTTAATATATCACCAAGCCTACTTCTTACTTTTCCAAGAATTTTGAGAGAATTATTTAGATTATCACCAATCATAAAACATATTGAGTTATCCTTAATTCCAAAATTGCTAATGATTTCATTACGAAGTTCAGAATCAAAAAATTTAGAAATTCCACCCTCAAAATCACCATTATTCACTTTATACCACGCTAGTCCTTTAGCACCAATTGATTGAGCATAAGCATCCATTTCATTTATAACTTTTCTGGAAAATTTATCAGCTTCTTGAATATGAATCATTCTTACAGCCTCGCAAGAAGAAAATGCTTTAAAATCAGATTTGTCTGAAAAAGGTTTGAAATCATTGATAAGCATTTCAAATCTTAAATCAGGCTTATCAGTACCATATTTTTCAATAGCTTCTTTGTATGGAAGAACTGGAAAATCATTTAAATCTACATTGATTATATTTTTAAATACTTTGATAATTAAATTTTGAACTAAATTTCTGACTTCATGTTCATCAACAAAACTCATTTCTAAATCAATTTGAGTAAACTCAGGTTGACGATCAGATCTTAAATCTTCATCCCTAAAACATTTCACGATTTGAAAATATCGGTCTAAGCCTGAGATCATAAATAGTTGTTTATACATTTGTGGAGATTGTGGTAACGCATAGAATTGACCGTTGTGAACTCTGCTTGGCACTAAATAATCTCTAGCACCTTCTGGAGTGGACTTCATCAACACTGGTGTTTCAATCTCAAGAAAATTATTTTCTGATAAGAAATTTCTTACTACCTGAGCTGTTTTATGTCTTATAATTAAATTATTTTGGAGAGAAGAATTTCTAAGCTCTAAATATCTGTATTTCAATCTATGCTCTTCAGATGATGCTTCCCGATCTTGTATGGATAGAGGCATAGGTTCAGCTGTACTTAATAAATCAATTCTTTCAACTAAAACTTCAATTTCACCTGTTGATAAATCAGGATTGATTAAATCTTTTTCTCTTGCAGAAACTTTACCGGATACATGAATAACATCTTCATTTGACAAGGTTTTACCAATTTCAATTAGCTCATCAGAACTTAGTATAACCTGAGTTTTACCAAAACGATCACGAATATCTATAAATATTATCTGACCATGGGTTCTTATAGAGTTTACCCATCCTGAAAGCTGAACGGTCTTGTCAATATGATTATTATTCAGTTCACCACAATTATGTGTTCTAATAGTCATTTATAATAATCTAATAATTATTTGTCTAATTCTTCTGCATTTTCAACAAGAAGGAGAACTTTGTCCTCAATATCATCAGAAGAATCAGAATTTATGTCGGCAATGCCATAAGAGCATGAAAATTTGACTTCGCTCTTATCAGTTTTAACTGATATAGTGCCATCAGTTAAGTTTATGATTGAATTAGTATGGTTTTTCATTATTCCAAAGTATCCATCTACTCCAGGACATTTCACATAAGAGACATTATCAAAACTAAATGTCTTTATTGGAGTAACAATATCTAATTTGAAAAGCTTGCTCACTTTTTGCCTTTCTCAATAGCTTCGTCAATGGAACCTACATATGAAAAAGCATTTTCAGGCAAGTCATCAACTTCACCATTTAATATTGCTTCAAAACCAGCAATTGAGTCTTCAAGTTTAACATATCTACCTTCAATTCCAGTAAACTGTTCAGCTACGAAGAATGGTTGAGACATAAATTTCTGCATTTTTCTTGCTCTTGAAACTACCAACTTATCTTCATCTGATAATTCATCCATACCTAAAATTGCAATGATATCTTGCAAATCTTTGTATTGCTGAAGAGTTGCCTGAACTGATCTAGCTACGTTGTAGTGTCTATCTCCAATAACTCTTGGATCTAAGATTCTTGATGTTGATGTCAATGGATCAATAGCTGGATAAATACCAAGCTCAGCAATTTTTCTTTCTAAAACAGAAGTCGCATCTAAATGTGCAAATGCAGTTGCAGGCGCTGGATCTGTTAAATCATCTGCTGGAACATAAATAGCTTGAACAGATGTAATAGAACCTTTCTTTGTTGAAGTAATTCTTTCTTGCAAATCACCCATTTCTGTGGATAATGTTGGTTGATAACCTACAGCTGATGGCATTCTTCCGAGAAGAGCTGAAACTTCTGATCCAGCTTGAGTAAATCTAAAAATATTGTCAACAAACAATAATACATCTCTTCCTTCATCATCTCTAAAATACTCTGCCATAGTCAAAGCGCTTAAACCAACACGCAGTCTAGCACCTGGAGGTTCATTCATTTGACCAAACACTAAAGCAGTTTTATCAATTACTCCAGATTCCGTCATTTCTGCATACAAATCATTACCTTCTCTAGTTCTTTCACCTACACCAGCAAATACAGAAAATCCGCCGTGCTCAGTTGCAATATTTCTGATTAATTCTTGAATAAGAACTGTCTTCCCTACACCAGCACCTCCAAATAGTCCTGTTTTTCCACCTCTAGTATAAGGTTCCATTAAATCAACCACCTTAATCCCAGTTTCAAACATTTCAGAAGAAGTTGCTAAACTTTCTTGTGCGGGTGCTGATCTGTGGATTGGTGAAGTAGCTTTATTACCAACATTTCCTTTTTGATCAATTGGATTTCCCAAAACATCAAACATTCTGCCCAAAGTCTCTTGTCCAACTGGAACAGAAATTGGTTTGCCAGAATCGCTAACTTTTGCTCCTCTTACAAGACCATCTGTAGAATCCATAGCAATTGTTCTTACTACACCTTGACCTAAATGTTGGGCTGTTTCTAAAACTAAGTCTGTACCATCATCTCTTTTAATGCTTAATGCATTCATGATTTTAGGTAGATGACCTTCATCAAATTTTACATCAACTACCGCACCAGTTATTTGTAATATTTTACCTTCATTATTCATTTTATGTCCCCTTAATCGACTAATGCTTCTGCCCCACCAACAATTTCTAACATCTCCGTTGTAATTGCGGCCTGACGAGCTTTGTTAAATTCTAATTTTAGTTCTTTAATTATTTCTTTTGCATTCTCTGTTGCATTATCCATGGCAATCATTCTTGCTGCTTCTTCACTACTATAAGATTCTAGAAGTTGTTGCCACATTTGTACATTTATATGCTTTGGAATTAATGTAGAAACAATTTCTTTTTGACCAGGCTCATAATCATAATTATAATTGGTCGCATTATAATCTGCTGTAAAATCTACAGGTAAGACCTTTTCCATAATTAGATCTTGAGATGCAAGAGTTTTAAATCTATTGTAAATAACATGAACTTCATCAATTTCATTATTTTCGAATGAATTAATAAAAGATGCTGAAATATTAGAAGCTGTATCATAATTCATGTCTTTCCAAAAATCAAAGTACGTTTCCTTAACATTAAAATCTCTTTTTGAAAAATATTCTGATGCCTTCTTACCTAGACAAAATAGTTGCACAGAGTCCTTGCCAATTTTTTCAATTTCTTTTTCTGCTAATCTGATAACACTTGAATTGAATGAGCCAGCAAACCCACGATCACTTGTTATTACAATGATACCAGTATTTTTTACTTTTCTTTTTTCAACTAATGAGATATCAGATACGCTAATTTGTGGCAAAATTCTACAAATTAAATCTTGAGTATTCTTGGAATAAGGTCTAGAAATTTCCATTTTTTCTTGAGCTTTCTTTACTTTAGCAGCTGCTACCATTTTCATAGCTTTGGTAACTTGCTGAATACTAGTTACTGATTTAATTCTTTCTGAAAGATTTTTTAAATTAGCCATATTAGAAGCTCTTCTTGAATTCCTCTATTGCCTTATTCATCTTTTCGCCAAGATCGTCTGAAATATCTCCTGAGCTATTTATTTCTTTTAAGCATTCAGAATGTTTTGATTCAAAATGCTCAAGAAGACCTACTTCAAATTCCTTAACTGACTCTAATTCAATATCATCTAAGTAACCCTGACTCGCAGCATAAATAATTGCAACCTGCTTTTCAGTTGTCATTGGTACATATTGATTCTGTTTTAGAATTTCAACCATTCTTCTTCCTCTTGTAATTTGAGCTGCAGTTGACTCATCCAAATCTGAAGCAAATTTTGCAAAAGCTTCCAATTCTCTAAATTGGGCTAAGTCTAACCTTAATTTACCTGCAATTTTTTTCATAGCTTTAATCTGAGCACTACCACCAACTCTTGAAACAGATAATCCAACATCAACTGCTGGTCTAACTCCTCCGTTAAACAAGTTTGTATCTAAATAAATCTGTCCATCTGTAATTGATATTACGTTTGTTGGAATATATGCAGATACATCACCTTCTTGAGTTTCAATAACTGGAAGCGCTGTAAGAGAACCAGAGCCTAAATCTTCTGAAAGCTTTGAAGCTCTTTCTAACAATCTACTATGTAAGTAAAATACATCACCTGGAAATGCTTCTCTACCCGGAGGTCTTCTCAAAACAAGAGACATCTGCCTATATGCAGTAGCTTGTTTTGATAAATCATCATAAACAATTAAACCGTGCATACCATTATCTCTATAATATTCTCCCATAGCACAACCTGAATAAGGAGCAATATATTGTAATGGAGCTGGATCAGAAGCATTTGCTACCACAACAGTTGTATACTCCATTGCTCCGTTAGCTTCAAGCTCAGCAACAAGCTTAGCAACTGTTGATGCCTTTTGACCAACAGCAACATAAACACAATATACTGGGCTATCTGAACTATGAGTGGATTTTTGATTAATAATAGCATCAATTGCAATTGCTGATTTTCCAGTCTGCCTGTCACCAATAATTAGCTCTCTTTGACCTCTACCAATTGGAATCATGCTGTCAATTGATTTTAATCCAGTTTGTAGGGGTTCTTTAACTGGAAATCTTTGCATAACACCTAATGCTTTTCTTTCAATTGGTAAAGTTTCTTTAGCATTGATAGGGCCCTTACCATCCATTGGCTGACCTAGAGGGTCAACGACACGACCTAAAAGTTCTTTACCGACTGGTACTTCGACAACTTTACCTGTTCTTTTAACGGTATCACCTTCTTTTACAAGACTACTATCACCAAATAATACTGCACCAACATTTTCTTCTTCTAAATTTAAAGCCATTCCAAATACATTATTTGGAAACTCAACGAGCTCAGAACTCATTACACTTCCAAGTCCGCTTGTTCTAGCAACACCATCGCCAATTTCTAAAACTTCGCCAACTTCATTAACATCAACACTTTCATTGATATTTTTAATCTGACTTCGTAGCAAATCACCGATTTCATTTGTCTTAATATCCATTTATACCCCTACTAATTTTGATTTTGCGTTTTCTAATTTTGTTTGCAGACTACTATCGTATAATGTGTCGTCTACTTTAATTTTAAGTCCCCCAATTAAATTTTTATCAACATCAAAGTTGATATCAATTTTCCTATTGATAAGTTCACTCAAAGAATTAGTTATATCATCTTTTTGATCACTATTCATTTCATTTGAAGAAACCACTTCAACAAATGCGATATTTAGTTTTTGTTTTGATAGTAATGTAAAATTCTTGGAGACATCTTTTAATAAATTAATGTCATCATTTTCTATTACTACTTTTAAAACTTCTACTAAAATAACACTCATTGAGCTTGAAACAGCTTTCTCAAAAAGACTCATTTTTTCTACGCTATCAACAGTCTTTGATTTGAAAAAAGTGTTGATAGATAAATCGTCTTTTAATGAAGCATTAAATTCATCCAATCCTTTTTTAACACCTAAAAAATCATCAAATGAATTAACGGCATCATTTAACAAATTAGAATAAATGTTTATCTTTTTAAGATTTTGCTTCATCTACTTTCACTGCTTCTAATGATGATTTAATAAACTTACTATTGTCATCATCTTTAACATTCCTTTGTAAAACTTTTGTAGCTAATTCTAGACTAAGGTCTACAACTTCTTCCTTAATTTCTTTAATAGCTTTTTTCTTCTCAATCTCTATCTTTGACTTTGCATCATCAAGAAATTCATTAGATTTTGCCTTTGCATCATTAAGTATTTTGGCTGCGGACTCTTCAGCTCTAAGCTTACTATCTCCTACAATCGCTTTACCTTCTTTTTTGGCCTCATTAAGTATTTTTTCAGACTCATCTTTAATTTGTTCAAGATCGGTCTTAGCACTTTCTGCCATTTTAAGAGATTCTGCAATATCTTTTTCTCTTTCTTCTAAAAAGTCTAAAAGAGGATTCCATGCATACTTTCTTAATACAAAAAGTACTGTCATAAAAATAACTAATGACCAGATATATGTGCCTAGTTCTGGCGTTAATAATGGATTCATATTATTTCCTTATTTTAATTACAGAACTAGTGATAATAATCCAAGCAAAATTGCTGCACCTTCAACTAAAATAGCTAAAAGAAATGTTTGTGATCTTATTTCTCCAGCTGCTTCAGGCTGTCTTGCAATAGCTTGAGCTACTCCATAACCAATTAATCCGATACCAATTCCGGCACCAATTACTGCTAAACCTGCTCCCATAGTGAGACTCCTTTTTTTTGTTAGTGATCTACGTGTATAGCCATTCCAATAAAAACGGCTGTTAATAATGCAAAAACATATGCTTGTATTACTGCAACTAACAGTTCAAGCATAGTTAATCCTAATGCAAGTGAGATTGAAAAAGGAGCTATTCCGAAACCAGCTAAACCTCCCAATTCTGCAGTTGCACTAAAAATAAATGTTATAAAAATTATTAAAGCAATATGTCCACCCATCATATTTCCAGCTAGCCTTAGAGTCAAAGCAAGTGGGCGAATAAATAATCCCATGAATTCAATAGGCACAACAACGAAATATAGCGGCCAAGGTAATCCAGAAGGCGCTAAATTTTTCCAATGCTGCACAAAGCCATATTTTTGAATTCCAGCAGCAATAAAAGCAACAAATGTAATAGTAGCTATTGCAAAAGTCACATTTACATTTGCTGTAACTGTGTGGCCACCTTTTGATAATAAATATAATATATTGTCTTTACCTAACATTTCAGCTTTGTATCCAATTTTGCCTATCAATCCTGTTAAATCAAAAATTGGTATCAGTCCTAAAACATTTCCAAAAAGAACAAAAAAGAAAATTGTATAGACCAAAGGCGCCCATGATCTATATTCTTTATTTCCAATAAAATTTTTAAGAACATCGTCTCTTAAGTAGATAACAAACATTTCAATAATACTCATAAACTTATTAGGGATATTTTTCTTATGAGAAATATAACCTTGAATTAATGTTACAATGGTTGAAACCACTATAAAGGAAACAAAGAAAAGTAAAAAAACGTGCTTTGAAATTCCCAAATCAATATAAAATAAGGATTCACTAGAAATGCCAAAAAAATTAGAAATCTTTTCTGAGATTGTATTTAGAAATTCAAATTCAAAGATGTTTTTTTTGCTGTTTGCAACGTGATCAATAGCATATTGAGGGGCTTGATCCATTGTCCATTCTTTTCCAACTTTTTCAGCAATAAACATCGCCGAAATATAAATAGAAAGTTGTAAGGAAAAACAGAAAAAAAAGAGTAAATCTTAATTATTATTTTTTACATGCTGATATGCACGGAAAGAAGCATGAAAAACTCCAATAATAATTACAAAAATTTTCCAAAAATCGTTAAAAAAAAAATAAGCTATTAAAAGCCAAGATATAATAATTCCGATGAATTCAAAATAGACCGAATAACTTTCAGCTAAAATAGAACTTAGTTTCTTCTTTTTACTCATCAACTATAATGTCACATCTTCCTGAAAATTGAGCACCATCTTCAATGGTAAGAATTTTATACTTTAGATTTCCAAGAAGCTCACATCCTTTTAGAAGTTCAGCTGGACCATTAATGAATGCATCACCCTCAATATAACCATTAATTTGAATCATTGAAGCTTCAACATCACCGTATATTTTTCCACTTTTTGCTAATTGAATAGCTCCGTTTGTTTTAACAGAGCCTTTTATCTCTCCATAAATGGTTACATTGCCATTTAAAAGCACATTACCATCAATGGCTACATCTTCAGCAATGATTGTTTGACTATTACTTGCTTTGGATTGAATTTTCATTGAGATAATTTATCGGATTTTAAGTTAAAATCTTCAAAAAAATTAATTGGATCAATAGAATTTCCATCTTTCCAAATTTCAAAATGTAAATGAGGACCGGTGGACATTCCAGAATTGCCTAATTTAGCAATTACGTCTCCCGCTTTAACTGTATCCCCTTTTTTAAAAAAATTTTCCTGATTATGATAATAATGTGAGAGATACCCATTTTGATGATCTATAATAATAAAATTTCCAAAATCATCTGAAAAATCACTAAAGACTATTTGTCCATCCGCTGTTGCAAAAATAGGTGTTCCTTCAATATTTACAACATCTATTCCAAAATGTTTAGTTTCTGTATCAAATGTTTTACTAATCAAACCATCTGCAGGCTTAACTGTGGGAAGATTATTTGCCAAGAAATATCTAATGTTGTTTTCATTTAAATCATTACCCTTTTCTGTGCCAATAATTGAATCAATATAAGATTTCATTAAGGCAATCTCTTCAATCGATTTATCAATGTTATTAATGATTTCTTGTTGCTGTTTTATTTCTTTGTTAATTGTTGAAACTCTTAAGTATTCTTTCACAATTGGCGATGAAAAATATAAAAGCGTAATTGAACCAAGAACCATTATTGATAATACTATAATCGATGAAATAAATGTTAATCTACTAAATTCTATTTGCCACGATTTATCTGAAAATGGAGATATAAATAAAATTTTATATTTACTTAATTTCATAAAATTAATCAGACTTAATTGATTGTAGCTTATCTAATACCCTGCTAACTGTTTTTTTACTAAAATTAATCTTAATAAAACCTTTTTTGGTTTTAGCATTTTGATTAATAACTACTTTTTCGCCAATCAATCTTGAAAGTTTATCTTGAATGTTTTGTAATTGAGGAGAAACCTTTCTTTTTGAAGCTAGTTTCTCTGTTTTACGAACTGATATCTTCTCTGTTAATAGTTTTTGCCAAAGCTGAAGCATGCCTTGAGTAGTTTTTCTCTGTAAAATTGCTCTTGCTTGCCCTGCATTAATTTCACCTTTTAAGATACTATCTTGGATTTGATCAGGAAGCTTTAATAGTCTTAAAGCATTAGAAACTGCAGGCCTTGATTTACCAACGGTTTTTGCTATTTCAGTTATTGAAGATTGTAAATTTTCTTGAAGATATTTATATCCTTTTGCCTCTTCTATTGGGTTAAGGTCTTCTCTTTGAATATTCTCAATCAACGCCATATACATTACATCTTTAGTTGTATCTACATCGATAACGTAAGCTAAAATTCTCTTTTTGTTTAATAGTTTGTGGGCTCTATATCTTCTTTCACCAGCTACAATAATATATTTATTGTAAACTTTTTTAACAGTAATTGGACTAATCAAACCTTTTTCATCAATGGATTGAGCTAGTTGTTTAAGAGATTTGTCTGCAAAATTTTTTCTAGGCTGATTAGGATTGGGTTTAATTTTGCTTAAAAGAATACTGCTTTGATTAAAATCTTCTAAATTATTCTTTGAAGGAGTTAAAAGAGCTCCTAAACCTTGACCGAGCTGTTTATTTTTTTTCATTAATTATCTCCAATGCTAAGTCCATATAATCTTTTGCACCCGAACAATTTACATCATACATAATTGCAGGTTTTCCATCGTATGGTGCTTCAGCTAATCTTACATTTCGATTAATTTTAGTTTTAAATAATTTATTTTTAAAATTTGTTTTTAACAAACTCTCAACTTTTTTAGAAAGTCTCAGTCTCTTTGTATGCATTGTAATCAGTAATCCAAGGATATTTAGCTTATCATTTATATTCTCTTTAACAATTTTAATTGTTTCCTGTAGACTTCTTAAACCTTCAAGTGCAAAAAATTCGCTTTGAATAGGAATTAAAACATCAGTTGAAGCAGTTAAAGCATTTAATGTTAAAAGACCTAAGGATGGAGGACAGTCTATTAGGATATAGTCATAATTTTTTTTCACCTTATTTATCAAATTTAATAACTGCTTTTCTCTATTTGGCAATGAAACCAGCTCTACTTCACAGCCAACTAAATTGGTGTCTGATTTAATAAAATCCATATATTCAATAGATGTGTTTGAAATAATGTCTACTATTTTTTCATTTCCAGTAATTGCATCATAGATTGAAAATTCATTATTAATATCAAAATCATTTAATCCTGTTGTAGCATTGGCTTGAGGATCAAAATCAATTAATAAAGTTTTCTTTTCTAAGATACCTAAGCTAGCAGCTAAATTAATTGCAGTAGTAGTTTTGCCTACTCCCCCTTTTTGATTTATTATGGAAATAATTTTTTTCATATGAATGAAAAATTTAATTGGTAAATAAGGGTAATACAAAGTTTTTAAAAAATCATTTTATCTGACTTAACTTTAAGAGTGAAAGAAAGAATATTAATTACTGGACACAATGGCGAATTAGGTAGTAAAACACTTAAAGAATTAGTTAGCATAGGTAAATCGGTTATTGCTTTAGATATAAATGATCCAAAAGAAAAAATTCATTCCGTTAAATATATCAAAGACACTATAACTAATGAACAACTAATAAATTCAATATTTAACGATTATCATATTAGTGAAGTTTATCACTTTGCTGCACTACTAAGCCAAACAGCTGCTCAAAACCCTGAATTAGCATTTGAAATAAACGAAAAAGCATCGAAAGACTTAATTGATTTTTCGTACAATTTTGGAATAAAAAATAATTGTTTAACCAGATTTTTTTTTCCTAGCTCAATTGCTGTTTATGGTCCAAGAAAAATTGAAAATGCTTCGGAGCAAGATATTATTAAACCCACAACAATTTACGGAAATAATAAACTTATCATTGAGCAATATGGAACTAAACTACATGAACAAAGTCTATTTAAAAAAATTGGATTAGATTTTAGATCAATTAGGTTTCCAGGAGTAATAAGTTATGATACTATTCCATCTGGAGGTACTACAGATTATGCTCCACAAATGATAAATAATGCAAAAAAAGGTGAAAAATTTGAATGCAAGTTATCTCCAAACACAAAACTACCATTTATAGGGATAGATAAAACAATATCATCTATTATTGACATGATGAATTTAGAAATAATCGAGTCTAAATTGAGAGCATTTAATGTTCAAGAAGCTAGTTTTTCTGTTAAAGAACTAAGTGATTTCCTATCACAAAAATTTCCTTCTTTTCAAATTACGTATAATGAAGATAAAAGTTTTCAATCAGTTGCAGATACATGGCCCTCAAGTTTAAATTGTAAAAGAGCGAATAAATTTTGGAATTTCTCTAAAGAAAAAGACTTTGAAGTGTTTTTGGAAAAGATAATTAATAAATAAATATGAAAGAAATAGATCAAATATTACAATCTCAGTTAAATGATATCAAAGAGCAAGGTACCTTTAAAGAAGAAAGGGTAATTGAAACCGCTCAAAAATCAGAAATAAATGTAAATGGCAAAAAAGTACTAAACTTTTGTGCAAATAATTATTTAGGTCTTGCAAACAATAATGAAATTAGAAAAGCAGCTATGCAAGCTATTCAAGAGTGGGGTTTCGGCTTAGGTTCAGTCAGATTCATATGCGGAACACAAACAATACATAAAGAATTAGAGCAATCAGTTAGTAATTTTTTAAACAAGGATGATACAATTTTGTATTCTTCCTGCTTTGATGCAAATGGTGGTTTATTTGAAACAATCTTAGGTGAAGAAGATGCTGTTTTTTCAGATGAGCTAAATCATGCTTCAATTATTGATGGTATCAGATTATGTAAAGCTCAAAAGTATAGATATAAAAATTGTGATATGGAAGATTTGCAAGAAAAATTAAGTAATTCAGATTCAAGGGTAAAGCTGATTGTTACAGATGGAGTTTTTAGCATGGACGGAACAATTGCACCTGTAGACTTGATTGTTCAATTAGCCAAAAAATATAATGCATTAGTTATGGTAGATGATTGTCATGCTACTGGCTTTATTGGAACAAATGGAAAAGGAAGTGGAGAACATTGTGGAGTTTTAGATGAAGTTGATATTATTTCTTCAACTTTTGGTAAGGCTCTCGGAGGAGCATCAGGAGGATTTATCTCTGCATCAAAAAATATTGTAGACACGCTTAGACAAAAATCTAGGCCTTACCTTTTTTCAAATAGCTTAGCACCAGCATTGGTAGTAGCATGCTTAAAAGCACTGGAAATAATCAATAATAAAAAAAACCTTATTACCAAGCTTCATGATAATACATTATACTTTAGAGAACAAATCAATGAAATTGGCTATGAAGTAAAAGGAGATTCTCATCCAATTGTCCCGATAATGATTTATGATGCTAAGCAAGCAGTTGCTTTGTCTGAAATGTTATTAGAAAAAAATATTTACGTAATTCCATTTTCATTTCCAGTCGTTCCAAAAAATCAAGCAAGAATAAGGGTACAATTATCTTCTTCTCATACCATGGATCAATTAAAACATTCAATAAGTGCTTTTAAGGAATGCGGTAAAGCTCTAAATATTATTTAAAAAAATAGTGAAAAAATATCTTAATGTGTTAAATTCTCTCACTTATGGATAGTTCAATAAGAAATAGATTATTAACAATATTGTTTGTTTTTGGATTGGGAATTTATGCTCTTCTTCCATCACTTAGATATTCATTGATGGATGAAGAGAAAAAATCAAATCTTTCTGATAATCAAATAGATTATTTTGAGTCAAGAAGTATCAAACAAGGATTAGACTTAAAAGGTGGAATTTATATTGTTCTTGAAGTTGATTTGCCGCAATTGATTGACAACTTAGCTAAAAACAAGGATAAAAATTTTAATGAGTTTTTAATTGATTTAAAAAGTGAATATAATAACTCTTCAAGTGATTTTTTTACTGTCTTTGAAAATTTAGCAGACGAAAAGGAATTAAAACTTCCAAGATATTTTATTAATTACGGAAAAACTAAAGACCAAATAATCACTCAACTATCTTTACAATCTGAAGATTCAATTAAAAGAGTTATTGAAATTATTCAAAATCGTGTAGACCAATTTGGTGTGGCTGAACCAACAATTCAAAAACAAGGAAATAATAGAGTTATTGTAGAGCTAGCAGGAATTGAAGATTCAGAAAGAGCTAGAGATCTTCTTCAAAGTACAGCATTATTAGAATTGATGATTGTTAAAAATGTTGAAAGTACAAATGCAATTATTAGACAAATTGATAGTATTATGACAGTTTCTAATGATAATGATGTTAAACAAAATGATCAAATTAATGAATTATTTGATTCAAGCTCATCATCTGAACTAGGATTTTCTTCATTGCTGATATCAGTTGGAGGAAACCTGGCAATTGCTTCACAAGACTTGAGTGCTCTAAAAGATATTTTATCTAAAGAAGATGTTAAACAAATTTTAGATGTAACCAATAGTACTATTTTAACGAGTGACTCTTCAATTAAGCTTGTAAATGAAATTGGTGAAGAAGAAGAATTTTATACACTATTCCACTTATTTAATAATGCTGAGCTTACTGGAGGAGTAATTGAAGATGCTCAAATGAGATTAAGTCAAGCAGGAGTGACTGCTGGACAAGCTGTTGTTGAAGTTGAAATGAATAGTGAAGGTTCAAGAGAATGGGCTAGAATTACAGGTGCTAATATAAACAACAGAATTGCTATTGTACTTGATAAGAAAGTGCATATGGCTCCTGTTATAAGAAGTCAAATTTTTGGCGGAGGAACTGTTATTGAAGGATTAGATTCAATTGAAGAAGCTGAAGACATAGCTATTGTTTTAAGAGCGGGTGCTTTACCTGTTCCTGTTACAATCGCTGAAGAAAGAACTGTTGGAGCATCTTTAGGAGCAGATTCAATTAGTAAAGGTACACTATCAATGGCAATTGGTTTGCTACTAGTGGTATGCTTCATTGTATTCTACTACAGGATGTCAGGTTTAATTGCAAGCTTCTCTGTTATGTGGACTCTAATTTTATTGTTAGGTGTCTTAGCCCTTCTAGAAGCAACGTTAACTCTTCCTGGAATCGCAGGACTAATACTAACAGTTGGTATGTCAGTTGATGCTAATGTTATTATTTTTGAAAGAATTAAAGAAGAATTGCGTAATGGGAAATCAGTTAGATCCGCTATTGATTCAGGTTATGAAAGAGCTATTAGAACAATTGTAGATGCTAATTTAACTACAGGTATTGCAGCAGCAGTACTTTATCAATATGGTAGTGGTCCAATAAAAGGTTTTGCAACTGTTCTCTTCTGGGGAATTATTGTAAGTATGTTTACTGCTATTATTGTAACAAGATTTGTGTTTGATTTTGTAACAACGAGAAAAAATATAGAAAGACTGAGTATATAATTATGAAATTCATGGAAAACACTAAAATCAATTTTATGAAGTTCAAATCATTTGGATTTGGTCTTTCGTCCGTCTTAGCATTTGGATCAATTATACTTCTCCTTATGGGCGTGAATCTTGGCATTGACTTTAAAGGTGGAACAGCAATTGGAGTTAGTTTTTCTGAGGATGTATCCATACAAGAAGTAAGGGGCTCTCTTAAATCAGTATCTTTGAATGATAGCGTAGTAGATTTAAGTGGAGAAGAAATTAAATATTTTGGAAGTCAAAGCGATGTTATGATTAAAATAAAGTCTCTTGATAATGAACCTGAAAACTTTGGTCAAATAGTTATTAACCATTTGTATGATTCTATGTCAGCTAAAGCACCAGAAAACAAAAATGATTTCATTCTTTCACTAGGCTCAGTAAGTCCAAAAGTAGGATCTGAGTTAAGTGGAAAAGCATTTTGGTCTGTTGTATCTGCTTTAGTCTTAATTCTATTCTATATATCTGTAAGGTTTGAGTTTAGATTTGCTTTAGGGGCTATTTTAGCTCTTGTTCATGATGTTATTATTACATTGGGAATTTTTTCTCTAACTGGTTTTGAAATTACACTAAGTACGGTTGCTGCTTTTTTAACTATTGTTGGATACTCCTTAAATGATACAATTGTTATTTTGGATAGAATTAGAGAAAATATGAAATCCTCTGGTACTGTAATGTTTGAATCAACTATTAATAAAAGCATTAATCAATCCCTAAGCAGAACTTTAATTACTTCTTTAACGACACTTTTTGTTATTATTGTTTTGCTTGTTTATGGGGGTGAAGTAATAAGACCATTCTCTTTTACTATGTTAGTTGGTGTCATTGTAGGTACTTATTCTAGTATTTATATTGCTAGTGCATTGCTTGCAACTATCTACCAATCTTCTAACAAATAATGAATAATAAGATTTTATTTCCATTCATTGCATTGTGCGTGATTTGGGGTTCAACATGGTATTTCATTAAAATTTCTTTAAATGCTGGAGTTCCACCTTTTTATGGAGTGGGACTTAGATTTCTTTTTTCTGGAATTATTTTTTACTTATATATTTATTACAAAAAGCTATCTATACCATTTACCCCGCGAGCAATAAAATTATATCTCTCGTTTGGACTATTAAACTTCAGTCTATCTTATGGAATGACTTATTGGGCTACTCAATATATTTTTTCTAGTATCTCATCGATTCTATGGGGTCTATTTCCACTCTTTACAAGCTTAATGGCTCATTTTATGATTAAAGATGATCCTAATGAAAGATTGAATAAAAATAAAATTGCAGCTCTATTTACTGGTCTAACAGGAGTCATCATCATGAGTGCTAATCAAGAAATTGATTTAGCCTCTCAATCGTTTTTGGCAATTCTTGTTTTAATTGCGGTAATTATTATAGCGGCATATCCAAGCGTTCTTTATAAAAAATACAATGACGAAGTTGGTCCATATCAAATGAATGCTGTTTGTCAGGTATTAACAGGCTTTGTAATGCTTTCTATGTCATTTCTAGTAAAAGAAGATACTTCAGTTATATTATGGACAAATGAGCTTATACTTTCAACATTATATCTTATAATTTTTGGAGGATTTATTTCCTGGGGGATTTATTTCTGGCTATATCAATATCTCAACGTAACACAAGTTACTTATGTTGCTATCTTCCCTCCAATAGTTGCCATACTACTTGGCTGGGTATTTTTAGGAGAAATACTTACAGCAAAAGAAATTATTGGAACCTTATTTATTCTTGGAAGTTCTATACTTATATATAGGAAATAGAAACTATTTTTTTATAAATTAAATTATGATAGAAAAATTTAAATCAAACTTACTTGCTGGTATTGCAACTATAATACCTCTTGCTTTAACTGTATACGTAATCCAAGTTATTATAACATTCACGATTTGGATAGGAGGTACAGTAGCTGAGCCATTAGAAAGATTTGTAAATGTCACTTTTCCTGGCTTTGGTATTATTAGCTCTATCGTTGGTTTACTTATAGTATTTTTTGCTCTCATTATCTTTGGAGCTCTAGCTAGAAATGTAATAGGTAAAAGAGTTGTAGACTGGCTTGAAAGTATTTTCAAAAAAATTCCTTTAATTGACTCAATATATGGTACTACAAAACAAATTATTGAAACCTTTTCAGGATCACAAACTGACTCTTTTCAAAAAGTAGTTTATATAGAATACCCAAGAAAAGGGATGTGGACTTTAGGTTTTGTAACCGGTGAATCTGTTAATCAAAATAACGAAGAATTTTATCATTTATTTGTTCCTACAACACCAAATCCAACTTCAGGTTATTTTGTAATTATTGCTAAAGAAGATACAACTGCAGCAGATGTTGATGTAGAAGAAGGCTTTAGAATGATAGTTTCTAGCGGTATTGTAGGAAGCCACAAAAATAATATCATTAAATAAAAAAGGAGCATCGAAATGCTCCTTTTTTTAATTAAACCTAATAAGATAAAAGTTTATTAACCTCTACCTCTAGCCATAGGTGCGCGAGATACATCACCGTCTTTATCGATGAAGTATAGGTAACCACTTTCACGTGTTACACCTGCGTCAGCAACTTTTTCAGCATTACCGCCACCAGATCCGCCTCTTGACATACCTGAGCGCCATACGTTACCATCTTTACCTAAGTAGTATAGATAGCCTTTTTCTTTACTAACACCACATGTTTTTACTTTTTCAGCCATTATATTCTCCTTAAAAAGTTTAGTGAATAAGCTTATTACAATATTCTACTACTAAACTCGATTTTTTGCAAGAAATTTCTCGTCGGAGACCCCTCGGAAGAATTTTACAAAAAAGCTTTAAAATTTTTATTAATTAGTTAAATTTGGCCCATGCCCCGGTAGCTCAGCTGGATAGAGCAACGGATTTCTAATCCGTAGGTCACAGGTTCGAATCCTGTCCGGGGTACGACGACAAACTCCCCTTTTTTAACTTTTTAAAACCTCTAAAAAACCTACTATAGTACCTACTATAGTAATTCGGTATTTTCCTCTGACTTTTTGTACTACGGAGCTTAATCCGTTGCTTAGAATTGATATGTTAATTTGAGAATGAATCAAGTATATTTATAATATATGAAAAGCACAGGTCATTTAAAAAGGAGATTGTTATGAAGTATAAAGTTGTTGAAGCAGATTCAAGTAAAGAATTAGCAAGAAGGATTGAGATTTGGCATAGTGAGGGTTGGAAATTAGTTGGTGGTGTATCATTTGCTGCTTATGGTATGAACTATTATTATTGTCAAGCAATGGTTAAGGAATAATAAACAGTAAAATTTAAGTTTTTTCTCAAGCATACAATCAATTTCTAATCCGTAGGTCATAGGTTCGAATCCTATCCGGGGTACGAAATAAAACAGTAAATAAAACTTTAGGTATTTATTTCGGGTAACTCAAACGCAACAACTCTTGCATCATTATCTATTGCATATAGAAACCATTTACCATGCATATATGCTGTAGCAATTCCATCAGTGTAGGAAACATTATCTAAATACATGGTATTAATATATTCTAACGATTTACGATCATATAAATGAAAACGATTATCAGTTTTGCTTTGTTCAGTACAAATCCAATATCCATTATTATCTTTATTAATTACTAAAGCAATCCCTTCAGGATCATTTCCTCTATCAAAATTACCTAAATCTTCTTTTATAACTTCACCAGTAACTAAATCTAAAGCCATAATCTTGTGGTGCTCTTTCATTTCTTCTGCTACTAACAAAGTTTGATAATATTTATCAGCATGAATACTTTCTACTTGATAAAGCGTTGGGTTTCCTAGTACTGTAGCTCGACTTACTGAAAATTCATCATTTTCTATGGTAAAATCCCAACTAAGAATGCGGTCTTTTCTTGGATTATTGTATTCATAGCTATCTGTAACTAAAACTTTGTAAGAGTTGTTTTCCTGCTTGTAGAATGTAATTCCATAAGGGCTGCGCAACTCGTCATTTCCAAAAGTACCTAAAAAGTCTAATGATGAATTAAATACAGCAACCTGCTTATTATCTCTTTCTGTAACTAAAACAAACTGATCATTAATAGTTGTAATACCATTTGGATAGGCATTTTCCCTCTTAATGGATTTTTTAAACTTTCCATTCATTGCACCATATACATGTAGTTCATTTTTATCTTTGACTGTAACCACAATAACGTGCTTTCTCATTAAAAATCCAATACTATCCATACCTGCATCTGTTATGGACTCTGTTGCAAACATAGGATTTTTTAACGTGATTGTATTCTGTTTAGAATTACATCCGATAATTAATAGGAATGAAAGTGATAGCAAAAATTTGAAAAACTTCATACTCTATTCTACAATCTCTAATAATTCAATCTCAAAAATCAAGGTCGATGAGGGAGGAATAACATACTCTCCTTTTTGAGGGTCACTTACAATACCGGATTTTCCATAGGCAAGATTTTCTGGAATAAATACTTCCCATTTAGATCCAACAGGCATTTTCTGTAAAATTTCTTGCCATCCAACAATAACACTGCTAACACCAAAAATTGCAGGTTCACCTCTCTCATAACTACTATCAAACTTATGTCCATCAATAAGATATCCATTATAATGTACTTTTACTGTATCATTATAATCAGGTATATCTCCAGATCCTTCAGCTATCATTCTATATTGGATTTGACTTCTAAAAACTCTAATACCCTCTTCTGTTTTATTTTTTTCTAGAAATTCTTGACCTTTAATTTTATTCTTTCTAGAAAGTTCAGCAGCTTTTTCGGTGAATCCTCTCATTTCATCTCGCTCTAATTCAGCATTCATAATATTAAATGCTCTTAATAGCTCATTTCTTGTTGGAGAATCTAACCTTGGTTCTTCTTTCTCCCAATAGTCCAATAATCCTTCAATTATAAGTTTTTGATTAAAATTAGCTTTAGGTAAATTTTTCCCAATATTTACTCCCACAGAGTAACTTAAAGAATCTTCAAAAGTTATCATCAACTCTTTGTTACTATCACTCACTTGCTCATTCTGATTTGAACAAGAAAATATTAACACAGTGAAAAATAGTAATAACCATATTTTTCTATAATATTTCATTTATCTTTTCTTTTGTACCTAATTATCTACCATCATTATAGCCTTTATAATCATCCATCATATCATAAAGACCGTAAAGACTGCTAAATTTAATTAATAAAGAGCTGGGTAATAAAGCTCTTAGTAAAACTATCTGATTCATTATCCATGGAACTTTTGGCGAATGAAATCCTAGCTTAATCGCACGATTTACAATCACTCTTGCAACAGCGTCATGGCTCTTAACCCCCGGTGCTAATAATTGTCCTAAAAAATTAAGCTTAGTACCTTCAAATAATCCTTTTTTTAGAAAGTTTGGGTGAATGGAAGAAAATTTAACACCAGATTTACCCATCTTTTGTACTTCAAGTCTTAAAGATTCAGTAAGTCCTGCTACAGCCCATTTAGTAGCAGCATATACTGCTAATTTTGGTGCGCCTGTCATAGATGATGCTGAAGAAATATTAATAATATGTCCAAAATTTTTTTCCAACATAGCAGGCATAAATGCACGAATAGTATATATCATTGATGTGAAGTTTACGTTAATAAGATTTTCAAGCTCTTCATCGCTTCTGTCAAGCATATATCCTGTATAAACAGTACCAGCATTATTAATTAGTATATCTAAACTACCAAATTTTTCTTTGATGATATTTGCATTGCTATATACTTGTTCTTTGTTTGTAACATCACATATTTGTGAAAAAACATCAAATCCTTGCTCTTTAAAATTGTTAACAGTTTTGTTAAGATCATCTTCTTTGAAGTCCCAAAGAATTACTTTCCCACCTTCATTTAGAACTCTTTGCGCAGTAGCTAAACCTATACCTTTGGCTCCACCCGTGATAAGAACAAGTTTATTTTTAAGATTCATATACTAAAATAAAGTATTAAAGACTGGAATACCATTGAATTCCATATGCTAAAGAAACGCTAATCATTAAGCCTAGCATTAATCTTAAGAAATCCATATAAAGCATTGGGAAAATAGCTTTTTTATGTCTGTCAGTATATGTCAATTTTCCATAACCAATTGACAGCCAAATACCTAGTTCTCTTCCAGCTAACATTCCCATAAATACAAAAGTTGTACTCATAGGAATATTATTTACTTCTTTGAAATAATATAGAACAAAACAATAGACTAAATCGATTAGGGTAGCAGATCTAACATATCGAGTGTTCGTTTTAGATAAAACAATTTCTTGAATTCGCCCACCTCGCTCATAAAACATAAATGCTAAACCTAATAACATTATTGAAACAACAAATAGCTGGAATTGAAATGTCTGCACCATGCTATATCTTGGTAAGAAAATCATAATATTTGCTAAATCATGCTTTAGCCATGTTGACCATAGCCATCCAGTAGTTAACCACTGTGCTACTCTCCAATAGTTATTATATTTGTTGTTACCTTTTTCCCCTTCATAAAGGAAATATTTACTGATGACATACCATGAACCGCATGCAAACACAAATGAAACAGCATAACCAACAAAACTTTTAATCAACATTTGCTCCATCACTATAGAAGTTGCAAAAACAGAAAGTACTAGGAATGTGGTAGAGACTGGAATTTTTAATCTGGTTAATGCCACTAAAACAAGCGGAGCTAATGCATGATACCATTGAATGGTAATTGGTTCAAATCTATCTAATCTTCCAAATGCTGGATCATTTATTGAAAAACCTTGAATCATAGTAAAAATAAAAATGGAACCCATGTATACAAACATCCAATACCACTTGATATCTCTGTTCGAAGAAATATACGTACCGAGGGTTTGAATACTGTCATTTGCAGTTACAGCATACACCGCAAATAAAAAGCCCAATAAAGACCATAGTGTTAGAAAATCCATTTTATTTATTTCCTTTTATTGAGCCTGACATGCAAGCTCCGGAGGAGGGACTCGAACCCCCGACCTGGTGATTAACAGTCACTCGCTCTACCAACTGAGCTACTCCGGAAGATGGTAGAAATTTTTAATATTATTATCGAAAAAACAAGTATTATTACTTTTATTTTAGATTAAAAAGAAAAAATTATAATTCGAGCTCAATAAATAATTTTTTTGAAGGATCAAATTGACCATGATTCTGGACATTTTTAGAGATTTCAATTTTATTGCTTGATGACATTTTTCCAATGTACGCATGGGTAGATTTGATTCCACCTAAGTACCATCTTGTATCAGATATATATGCAAAGTCTCCTTCTTTAGCACTAAGATTTTTCATTAAATCTGCAGGTAAATATATTTTATTGTCTTCATCATCCACAACTTTAATCATATCACCATCAACGGTAATTTTACTACCTGCATTTTCATTAATCTTTGAACCTTTAAAGAATGCTGGACCATCTTTAATAGTCCATAGAGTTAATCCTTTAATTTGCTCGTAGTGAGACTGATTTGGTTTTGAAGTAAGCAAAGTTACTATCACCCCAATGGATGTACAGGCTACTACGTTGTATAATGCTCTAATATATGACCATGGTTTTGCTTCAACATATTCTATCCCGTGTGAAAATGGTTGAACAAAAATTTGAGGATACTGAATTCCAAGGAATATAAATGCGGCACCAATAATAAATGTTAAAACAGCTGCTCTTGATGAAAAGCGCTGCCAGAAAATACCAAGGAAAATAACTGTAACCATTGGTGGAGTCACTACACTATGAAATGCACCATGAGCCTCATAAATGGTTCCATATTGTGCAAATAAGAATGCTGCCTGTATCCCAACAAAAGTAACAAGCAAGGAAGTAAACATGGAAACTCTTAGGCGTGTTTTCTCTGAAGGATTCTTGCTTAATGGCGTATATACATCATTAACCGCTACCGCTGCTGATGCATTAATTTGTGAATCCAAACTGGACATTAAAGCAGCAACTACTGCTGCCACTAGAAATGCAAAAATTGCTTCTGAGTTAGCTACCAGGGAAGCAACAACAGTAAAAACACCATTTGCACTTCCATTTGGCAATAAATCAGTTATAACACCAGGTGTCATATTTTCCATAGCTCTAGCCAACCAGCCTGAATTTGAAACTGCAACAGTACCTATTGGCAAGAAAACCAATACGTTCATCATAGTTGCTCTTCTAGCATGACTAACAGATCGAGATGCTAAAAATCTCATAATTACTGCCTGATTCATAAATGCAAATCCAACTGAACCCACTACTCCATCTTGCCAGAAAATTCCAACAAAGTTAAAGTCAGGTGGAGAGTTAAAATCTGCCAATGGTAACTTATTTGTAGGTGACAAATTGCTCCAGAAGAAATCAAATCCTCCTAAATAAGCAATACCCAAACCAAAAATTAGTAACCCTGCAAATAGCAGAATGACACCTTGTAAGAAGTCAGTAAATATAATAGCAGTTTGACCACCTAAGGACACATACGTACCCGATATAATAGCTACTACTATAATAATAGTATTAATTTCCCATCCTAAAATTGGTTGCAATAATGATCCTAAAGCCAATAATCCAATACCTATATATCCTACCAGGTATAAAAGCATGGTTATCGTAGATAAATTTCTTACAGTGGAATTAAATCTACGTTCAAAATATTCAGGAATAGAATTAACCTGCATATAATATATAATTGGAATCCAACCAAACAGTAATAATGGCATAAAAAACCAATCATTCATATAGGTCATAGTGGATGAAAACCCATATTCAAAACCTTTAGAAGCATATTTCGCAAAACTATGTGATCCTACACCAGTTGCCAACATTGACATTCCAATTAACCACCATGAAAATCTTCTTCCGCCAAAAAAGAAGTCTTCGGTTGATTGATTATTTCTTGCAAAAAATAATCCCGCACCTAATACAAACAAAACATAGCCAGCTAAGATAACCCAAAATAATTCTGAAGTAGCAATGGTATTCATGTAATTTTCCTAGTTAATAAAAAGACATTAAATATATATAAAGATAAAATTACTAAGTATAACTGAGGGTAATCATTCAGGGCTGAGATAGTCATTAATAAGTGAATAGAAGAAACATAAATGAACCCCCAAATCAAAATCTGAATCCATATCCTATATTGATTCCAGAACTCTTTGCCACCATAAGCTTTAAATACTGCAAAAAGCCCTCCACCAAAAATCAATATACCAAAACCATATTGGTATATAAAAGGAAGCCAGGAATGTGAAAATAGATCCATTATAGTTCTTCCTTAAATAATTTTAATAATTGCTTATAAGTATCATCTAACGTTTGAGCCATTACTTTTGTATTTCCAATAACGGGCATAAAAGATGTGTCGCTTTTCCAGCGAGGAACAATATGAAAATGCAAATGAGATTGAATGGAAGCACCCGAGCCTTCACCTATGTTAGCCCCAAAATTAAATCCATCACAATTAAAACTATTTCTTAATATTTTCATCACTTTTTTAGAAGTAGACATAATCTCAGATAAAACTTCATCTTCGAGTTCTTCAAATCTATCAACTTCTTTATAAGGAATAACCATCAAATGTCCATTATTATAAGGATAATAATTCATTATTACATAACAATGTTTTGCACGATGAAGGATTAAATGTTCTTTATCGTTATCTTCATTTATAAAATCGGAAAAAATCTTTTGAGAATCTTGCTTCTTATTTTTGAGGTAATCCATTTTCCATGGAGCCCATAAATGTTTTTGGTTACTCATCTACTATCTGTTTTTGCTTGATTAATTAAATCTCTTAGCATGGGTTTAATATAAACATTATCAAGATTAATTTGACTAAAACACTTTGCTAAAACATACAATCTCTGTTCAAGAGGTTTGTGCTTATTGATTACAATAGTATCATCGGAAAATAATAAACAGTTGTCACCATTAAAATCACCTTTATCATGTATGATTTTTATGTTACATTTTTCTCCAAGTTCTAGAAAATCTTCTAATAATTGTGTTTTCTTTTTATCAGGCTTTTTTTTCATTTACCAATTCCAGTTAAATCACTGCTGCTTCTTTTCTTCTCACCTAAACCATCGACCATTTTAATATTATATTTTCTCATAACGGCAGTTTCAGGAATTTCTTCCAAAGATCTATCTCCTCCGTTTGCAAAAATATCAGGTTTTATGGCTTCCAAGCTTTTACAAACACTCGCGTCTGCATCAATACTTAAAAAAACTTCATCAACGCATTTGAGGGCAGCAACAATTTCCATCCTATCTTTTTCATCCATAAAAAAACTGCCCTTCTTCATTTCTGCTTGATGATTATTGTTTATAATAACAATTAATTTATCCCCCAATTGACTAGCGAGCTGCAAATATTCAAGATGTCCAACATGAATTGGATCAAAATATCCACTAACAGCTACTACTATTTCTTTATTCATTGATTTGTACTCCAATCTTCTATTTCTAATTCCCAATTTGTCCTTAATATTAATGAGTCTGGATAAACATAGAATTTTTCTGAGTTACTATCATCTTGCAAATTTCCAGTATCAAGAATCTTATTATTATTTCGATCTTGATAAGCAAGTAATTGATACGTTCCACTGATTACATTATCAATTTTAAATTTTCCATCAAAAGATAATTCTGTTTTAAAACTATTATCTTTATTTCTTAATTCAATAACAACAGGAAGAATATAATTGCCATTTAGATTACCTACAATATTTGCAAATTGCTCTATATCCTCTTTAATTTTCATGGAATCTGGTTCAACTTCAATTTCCTCAACATTAAAAAAGAAATTTAAATCTAAAGTATTATCTTTTGTTAATTCAATAAAGCTTTCTGAAAAAAATGATAATTTATTTTTTTCTAATGATAGTTTTGGATTATATAAATCGACAGCCAGCACAGTGTATTTCTCATATGCTAAATAACCAAAACTAAATTTATCAGTAGATGAAATTATATAATCAGGTTTCCTTGAAAGTAATTCACTCTTATCAATTATTCCTTTCCATAACAAGATTGAAGGTTTACTGTATGATCCAAATATTTTTCCTTTGATTGCTGCTTGATTGATTGAATTTGAAAGACTTATTGGAATAACAATGTTTTCATCTAACTTAACATTTTGCTCATCGGATAAATTGGAATTCAATGATATAACATATGTTTTGTCCTTATCAAGATTGGATGGTAACGTAATTATTACCTCTTTTCCATAATATTCAAAATCAATTTTTTGATTTACAGTTGGAAAAAGTTCGATTGCGTTTTTAAGAGACTCTTCTTTAATAAACTCATTAAAAGATAAGGTAATTTGTTGCCCCTGATTTAGATTAGTTAAAATTGCTGGAGTAGTTGACTTTAATTTTGGTGGATCAGAATCTAAAGGTCCTCCCTTAGGCGCTTTAACAGATGCACATGAAAATAGAACTAGCAAACATAGAGCTAAGAGTATCTTATTTAATTGATTCAAGAACATCAGATGCATGTGTTGCAGTTTTTACTTTACTATAAGCTTGTTCAATCATTCCATTTTCATCTATTAGATAAGATATCCTAAGAATACCCTCATATTCTCTTCCATACATTTTTTTAAGCCCCCATGCTTTATATTTTTTTAGGACACTTAATTCCGTATCTGATAAAATATCAAATTTAAATTCATTTTTTGTGCAAAAGTTTTTTTGAGCTTTAACTGAATCTTTACTAACACCTAAGATAGAAATATTTTGTTTGTTAAAATTTTTGATGAGCTCATTGAACCCTATTCCTTCTTTAGTACAACCACTTGTACTTGCCTTGGGGAAAAACCATATAAGCAACTTTTGACCTTTAAAATCTTTTAAAGATATAACGGTATCATCCTGATTTGGCAATGAAAACTCTGGAGCTTTTTGACCAATTTTTAACATAATTTAATTCTCATACATTTTTAAATACTTATCAGACCATTTTACAAAAGTATTATTATTAATTTCATTTTTTATTTCATCTATCAAATCCAAATAATATGCTATGTTGGTTAAGGTTGCAATCCTCAGTCCAAACATCTCATTAACTTTAAAGAGGTGTCTTAGATATGACTTTGAAAAAGTTTTTGCATACTCTATTGAACTATGTTTATCTATTGGTGATATATCATTTGAATAAGCACTATTCATAATGTTTATAACACCATCATGTGTGAATATCTGACCATTTCTTGCATTCCTGGCGGGCAGCACACAATCAAACATATCTACCCCTCGTAAAATTGCTTTTACCAAATCTGTAGGCTTACCAACTCCCATCAAATATCTTGGTTGATCTACAGGCATATTTTTTCCTAATAACTCAACAATATCAAGCATTGGTTCTTTTTTTTCGCCAACTGAAAGTCCTCCAATTGCTATTCCGCATGTAGCATATGGAAGCATTTGATTCAAACATTTTAATCTTTCTTCTGGATTAATACCCCCTTGAATTATTGGGAAAAGCGTTTGATTGTGACCATAAATGCTCGTTTTATCGTTTAGATATTCAAAAGCTTGCTTGGTCCATTTTTCAGTTAAAGTTGATGCTCTTCTAAGCTCTTTTTCAGTGCAATCTGCGGGAGGGCAATAATCAAAAGCCATAATTATGTCAGAACCTAACTGTCTTTGAACTTCCATAGATTTTTGGGGAGTAAAAAAATGTTCACTTCCATCTAAATGCGATCTAAAATTTACACCATCGCTAGTTATTTCGTTCATGTTGCTTAAAGAGAATACTTGATATCCACCACTATCAGTTAGAATGCTTTTATCCCAATTTAAAAATTTATGTAAACCTTCATTTTCATTTATAATCTCGGTTCCCGGTCTTAAATATAAATGATAGGTATTTGAAAGCATTATTTGAACGCTCATAGCATTTAAGTCATCTGGAGATAGCGTTTTTACAACACCATGGGTTCCTACTGGCATAAAAACTGGAGTTTCTATTGTGGAATGATCTGTTTCGATCAAGCCTGTTCTAGCTAGAGAATTATTATCTTCAGATAAAACTGAGAATTTCAAAACATTTACCAGTCGTAACCGAAAGATATTATATATTGAGGTTTTGAATAACCTCCGCTTGGGTATTTATCCCATGCTGTATCAATTCTAATTAAAGCAAATGGAGTAAAAATTTTGGTTCCGATACCAAAGGTAGTCAATATTGGAGAAGCTTCAGGGTCTGTAAGCCCATATTTATTTCTAACTAACTCACTATTATTAAATTCATCAGATGAATCCCAGGCTGCTCCAACATCTACAAAAAGATGACCAAAAATATTACCAAATCTAATCCTAGCAGGAAAACCTACATCAACATAGTTTACAAATGGGAATCTAAATTCAAAGTTAGCTACAGCTACATTTTCTCCCACTCTTTCTCTATATCTTGCACCTCTTAATGGAAATACATATTCACTAAAATAAACATCCTCTAGAATGCTTGTATTGTCATAATCGAGGACTCGTTGAGCGTAAAATCCTGAATCATCTCTTCCTTCTGTTTGCGTGTCTGAAAAAATCATCATTTGTGAATTTCCACCTAAGAAAAACTTTTGAGGTCTATCTCCAACGCTTTTACCCAACATCAACCTTGCCGCTAAACTATAATTTCTGTTAATCTTATAATATTTTCGCATATCAAATTTTAGAGTTTGAAATGGAATAGAATTTGAACCTATATCAGGGCTAAATTGAAATGTAAGATATTGCTTAAATCCATCCACTGGACCAGTATAACCATTAGTAGAATTATCAAATACAAAACTTGTAATAGGAACCACTGCTTTTAAATTTTCTTTATAATTTGTTGATGTCTGAAAAGTAAAAATATCAAATTGCTTAATTTCATAATCTACATTTCTAAGTGTTGCTCCAAAATCTAATCTCATAAATTTAGAAAAAGGGTATTGTCCGTAAAATCCAATACCGTAATCTCTAAGTTGGCCAATGAAGTCATAATTCATATTATATCCTAAAGAAAATGTATTAGCCTGTTGAAATAATGTAGTATAATAATTTGTTCTATTTTTTAGATATGCATACTGAACTACTAAATCGCTATTATTTAAATCTAGAACTAAATTGGTACCAACGTTGATTCTATGATCACCCATTACGTCGCTCCACGATAAGTTTGCAACACCACGAGTTCCAAAAAGATTATCAATGGTTGCTGTAGTGGCGATATAATCTACAGAAAAATCCGTTTGATATTTTCTTGCTAAATAATCATCCTGAAAACGCAAAGAATCAACTTCTACTTCTTTATTATTATCTTTCTTATCATTTCTATACTGATAATTTCTGGCAAAAATATATTTGGAATAATCTTCTGGACTTAATGAGGCTTTTTTGCTTGTAAAAGTTCTTAAATCTTCAAAATCGGTACTGCGGTTTTTATTTGCATAAAATTTTGTAGGCTTAATTTCCTGTTCTGAAAAAGAATTAGGATTATTCATTATATATAAATCCCAACCTTGTTTCTTAAATCCTGAAAAAACCAAATTATCATTACTATCTAAATCTATCTGCTGAACACCAGTAACAACATTAGTAATTGGAAAAGCTTCATCGTTACTAAGATTATGTTTAAAAATATTTGTAATACCATTATAGTCTGCAGTATAAAATAAATTTCCATCTGAACTGACAACTGGGTAATTTTCATTATATTCAGTATTAGTTATTTGAGAAACTGTATTGGTTTGATAACTATATTGAAATATATCGGTTTGAGAAAAATCTACATCATACATACTGTTAGTGCTATTATTTTGACCTCTATCTGAAGTAAAATAAATTATTTCACCATTTGAAGACCAGCTTGGTGAAGATTCTGAAAAAATATCATTGGTAATGTTTGTAACCTCTTTTGTTGTTAAATCAATAACATAAATGTCACTTGAATCATCCTTGTGACCCATAAATGCAATCTTATTTTCAGTTGGGTGCCATGAAGTAGTAAAAACTCCATCAAGATCTATAGGAATCTTTTTATATTTTCCAGATTTAATATCTACAATGATAATTGAATCTTGCTCTCCACTCTTAGAAGCAAATGATATAGATTTTCCATCTGGTGACCAAGAAATTCCAGGTTGCAACCATTTTAATTCCTCAAAATCTGGAGTAGTATTTCCTCTAATTAGGCGCCTTTTTTGCTTTTCAGAATCAACCTCATATAAAATTAAATCCATATAGCCATCTTGGTCAGAAAAGTAAGCAATAGTATTACCATCTGGCGAAAATGATGGGCTAACATTATAAAAATTTCTTGTTTCAGTTCTATCAGTTATTTTTGTTGAAAAGTCATCAAAATTTTCCCTATTTACTAGGTCAGGCCAATATTCCCTTTTAACAAAATCATGCCAATCTTCAGTAAGTTTTTCATAATTAACTCCCAAAGCGCTTTCAAAACCGCGCTCATCATTCTGCGCTCTTTTCATTTGCTGAAAAATTTCACCAACTTTCTCTCTACCATATTTTTGAGTAATGTATTGCCAAACAGACTGTCCTCCTTTATATGCTAAAATAGAATAATTAAGTTCAGGTATTGAAGGCAGTCTGTCTTCTATTGCTAGATCTCTTAGTACCATATCTGAATTAGTATCCCAGTCAACAGATAAAAATTCAGCTAAACCTTCATTAGCCCATAGCGGAACTTGAACTCGGATTCTTCCACTTATCAAACCCTGTGCATTCCCTCCATACACCAGCTCATTTATGGCTGCATGAACGAGCTCATGATGTATTACATGTTCAAACTGTTCATATGAGCCTTCAAAAGGAATAACAATTCTATTTTTATATAATTCCGTTACTCCCCCAACACCCTCTGACATATATACATTTACAACGTTTGTTTGCTGGAAATCGTTATGGGATGTATAAACAATGATTTTAATTGGCTTATTACTTCTCCATCTTAAATGTTTTCCAATTTGCTCGATGGATCTTTCTGCTACTTTAGATGTAAAAATAGCTAAGTCTTTATTATCACCGTAGTAATAAATATTGGTATTTGGACTTACAATGTATTCCCAATCAAAGGATTCATATTGAACCTTATTTTGCCCAAAACTTTGTGGATATAAAAGATTAGTTAATAATAATATAGTAAGTATAATGCGCATATGATTTTATAAGTTAAAAAATTGATAAAGTTTCAAATAATTTATTTATTCAAAATATTTTTATTATCAAAGATAGTATAATTTAAGACAAAAATTTTAAATTATTAATTCATTGATGCAATTTTTATAAAAGATTAAGTTTTTTAATGCAATTGCCAATCTATTTTTTTGGAGATAATCACTTTTCTCCAACTCCTTCATTATCTAATGAACATAAAATCAAGAAAATGGAAGAGTTTATTCATGTAATTGAGAAGTCTAAAGGAAGTATCTTTATTATGGGGGATTTTTTTGATTATTACTTCGAATACAATAAAAATAATCCAAATTATTTTGAAAAGATTTTTTTATTACTAGAAAAAATAAAAAGCAAAGGAATTGAAATATATTTTATAGCAGGAAATCATGATTTTTGGATAGGAAAAGAATTTGAATCACTAACAACAAAATCTTTTTTAAATGATCAAATTTTATTTGCAGGAAATAAAAGAATTTATGTCACTCATGGAGACGGCATCCTATCTTGGGATAAAGGATATCGATTATTAAAGATTATTTTAAGAAGTAAAATTTTTCGTTTTTTATACTCTTTATTACCAAAAAGTATTGCGTTAAAAGTTGCAGAAAAAATTTCATATGAAAGAAAAGATTCACACAATATTGATAATAAAAAGTTAGATAAAATTCATTCTGAGTTGATTGAATATGCTAGATCAAAGTGGAATAAAGATTGTGACATTGTAATCATGGGTCACTATCATCATTCATTTAATTTTAATGAAAATCAAAAACAATTAATTATACTAGATGATTGTTGTGATCAACAATTTAATTATGCCAAATATGATGGTAATTCAATTAGTATAAAAAGTTTGTAACTAAACTTTATTTGCTAGAGTTACCATAATAGCATTTTGGGTATGTAGTCTATTCTCAGCTTGCTCAAAAACTATAGAATTTTGAGAATCAATTACTTGATCGGTCACTTCTCTACCTCTTTCAGCTGGCAAGCAATGCATAAACATATAATCATTTTTTGCATGTTGAATCAAATCATTATTTACCTGCAAAGGAGAAAATATTTTTACCCTTTCATCAACTTCTTCTTTTTGACCCATTGATGCCCAAACATCTGTATAAATAACATCAGCATCTTTTACTCCCTGAATTGGGTCATGAAGAATATTTATTGAAGAGATATTTTTAGAATTGGCATATGAAATTGTTTCTGCATCAGGTTCATACCCTTCAGGACAGACGCAAGTGAATTCAAAAGGTAATACTGAAGCTAATCTTATCCATGAGTTAACAATATTATTTCCATCGCCAACATATACAATCTTTAAATCACTTAAATTATCTTTTTTTTGCTCCCAAATTGTAAACATATCAGTAAGAATTTGGCATGGATGGTTATAATCAGTTAAACCATTCACAACTGGAACAGTAGCATGTTTTTCAAATTCCAACATATCATTATGACTATATACTCTTGCCATAATCATATCATTATATCTACTGAAAAGTTGAGCTAAATCACCTGCACTCTCACGAGTTCCTAAGCCGATATCTTGGGGAGCTAAATAAATTGCATGCCCTCCCATCCAAGCAAAACCTGTTTCAAATGAAACTCTGGTTCGTGCAGAAGGTTTTGCAAATATCATAGCCATGGAGTGGTCTTTGAAGGGTTGATAACTTTCTTTATTTCTATATTTAGACTTTAATTCAGCAGCCAATTCAAATAAATCTAAAATCTCATTTTTACTAAAGTCATCTACTTTTATACAATGTTTTACGCTCATTTTTCTATCCTTTGATTTACATTTTTAATATCTAATAGCTTTCTATATTTAGCAACCGTTCTTCTTGCTATTAGAAAATCTTTTTCATTTAATTTCTCTACAATATCTGAATCAGATAATGGAGATTTCTTATCCTCGGCATCAATTATTTCAAGCATCACTTTTTTAAGCTCATTCGTAGATGCAGTTTTTCCAGATTTTTTAGTTAATGCATTTGAAAATAAACTTTTTAAACTAATTAATCCAATTGGTGTATCAATATATTTATTTTTGACCACTCTACTAATGCTTGAAATATCTTTATCAATTTTATTTGCAATGTCTTCTAATTTTAACGGATTTAAAAATTCACTTTTATTGCTCAAAAAATCTCCCTGCACTAATAAAATCTGCTCAATAACATCCTTGAGTGTATTGGATCTATAATTCAATGTATCTAAAATATTCTGTGCATCACTAATATGGTTTTTTAAGAAAGTTTTTTCTTCTTTTGAAGAATTTGAATTCATTGCTGCATCAAGATAATCTTGCGAAATTTGATACTTATTTAATAGTCTATCATTTATAAGAATCAACCACTTATCTTCTTTTTCCTTTACTATAGCGTCAGGTAAAACATTTTCGATGCCTAAATCATTATCAAGAATGGGAGAAAAATTTTGATCTGAAATGAATGAAAAAGCTTCATCAATTTCTTTGTCCGTACAATTTATATGTTGTTTTATTTTATCTTTATCCTGATTTAGAAAATCATTAAAATAATTTTTAACTATCTTGTTTGATAGTGTATTAGAATCTCCAATTTGAAAAGTTAAGTACTCTTTCAAATCTTTGCTTCCTACACCCACAGGATTAAGCTCCATTACTTCTTTTCTGACTTGTTCTATTTCTTCAACATCAACATTATGATTATCTGCTATTAACTCTAACTCAATATCTAAAAATCCATTCTTATCTAAATTAAATACTATTTCTTTTCCAATTAATTTTGATTTCTCATCAAGATTTGATGTATCAATTTGAGTTATTAAATCATCTGTGATGTCCCTGCTTTCTGGAATATTTGCTAAGAATAATTCATAGCTACTTTGATCTTGAAATGAATCTACCTGATTATTTGATCTTGATTCTTCAATGCTTTTTTCTTCAATTACAGGGTTTACTTGTATTTCATTTTCCAAATCTTTTTCAAGCTCATCAATAGATAACTCTAACAGTCTAGATTTTATAATTTGCTGAGGAACTATAGATTGTTTTTGTCTAAGCTTGGTAGAAAGTTTGTTCATTGATCCAATTTAAAATTTTTACCCAAGTATATTTTTCTGACTTCCTCATCATTTGCTAAGGTTTGGGCATCTCCTGATTTTAATATCTTTCCTCCGTAAAGAAGGTATGACCTATCTGTAATTGAAAGTGTCTCTCTAACGTTATGATCAGTAATTAGTACTCCAATATTTTGCTGTTTTAGAGAAATAATCATCTGCTGAATATCTTCAACCGCAATCGGATCAACACCTGCAAATGGTTCATCTAACAATACAAAGTCAGGTTTTAAAGCTAGAGTACGACATATTTCAACTCTTCTTCTTTCTCCTCCCGATAATCCAGCTCCAATATTATTTCTTATGTGAGAAATATTAAATTCGTTTAGTAGTTTATCAATTAGTTGATTTTGTTCTTCTTTGTTCGGAATAATTGTTTCAAGCACAATTTTCAAATTATCTTGGACACTTAATTTCCCAAAAATTGATGGTTCTTGAGCTAAATATCCAATCCCCATTCTAGCTCTTTTGTACATTGGAGACTTTGTTATATCTTCATCTCCAAAAATTATTTTACCTGAAGAAGGCCTTATCATACCAGTAATCATATAAAATGTTGTTGTCTTTCCTGCCCCGTTCGGTCCTAAAAGACCTACGACTTCACCTTTATTTAAATTTAGATCAATGTCATTAACGGCATAAAAATCTCCATATTTTTTAACAAGATTTTCTGCTCTTAATACTTTAGTCATTATTAATTCTTCCTCTTGGTTGCAAAATATTCCAATCAGTGAGGTCTATATTAGATTTAAATCCAGTTCCATAAAGTGTATCCGTATCTGAAGTAACAAATTTAAGATTTGCATCAGTATAAATTTTATCAGAATTATTATCCCATGTTAAAGAGTCTGTCATAAGTATTTTTCCATCATCAGAAATGACCATAACACTTCCATAAGCTTTAATTCTATTTTCTTTTTCATTTACCATCGCAGATTGTGATTTAATTAAAGATTTATGCTGAAAATCTTCATCAAATAAATCAACATTAACGTTATCATATAGCTCTAATTGTAATGATTGATTATTCTTTTTTAAGATTTCCGATTTGATTTTTGCAGTAATATTACCTTTTTTTGTTAATGTAATTTCTACATTTGTTGATAATTGATCATGTACATCTTTTTCAACATTATTGATAACTTCATTTTTTGAACATGAAACAAAAAAAAGCATTAAAAAAATTGTTAATTTTTTGTTTAAATCTAATATCATCTTAGCTCACTAAGTAATTTATCTAATTGTTCAGTAAAATCACCTCTAGATTCAATAAGCAGGTCAATTACCTCTCTTACTGCGCCTTTACCCCCTTCAAGTAAAGTGGTATAGTGCGAATAATTAGATATATACTTTGGAGCATTTGGTACTGTAACAGCAAATCCAACTTTTTCTAAAATAGGTATATCAATAATGTCATCTCCAATGAAACAAACTTCATTATCTAATACCCCATATTTCTTTTTTAATTCATCGTATGCATCAATTTTACGAATTACTCCATTATATACGTCATCAATTTGAAGCTCTTCTGCTCTTTGAGTAGTTGTAAGAGATTCTCTTCCAGTAATCCATGCAGTTTTAATATTAAGATTCAATAATCTAAGCATTACAAAACCAACACCATCAAGAGCATTAAAAGATCTTAACTCATCTCCAGATGTACTTTTAATAAATGATCCATCTGTGAGTACACCATCGATATCACAAATCAATAATTTTATTTTAGAAAGTGAATCTTGTAATTTTCTATCCATGACTTAAATATGTTTCTCTAAAAGCAATAATAGATGTTAATATTTTTTCAAGTTTATCAATAGGCCATTGAGTGCTAGCATCACTTAGTGCATTATCTACATCATCATGCACTTCCATAAATATTCCATTTGCACCTGATGAAACAGCAGCAAATGCTTGGGAAGGAATAAATTGTCTATTTCCACCTGTTTTTGATTCATGATTTCCAGGTATTTGTGCACTATGGGTGGCATCAAAAATAACAGGATAACCAAATGACTGCATTATAGGAATCGATTTTAAATCTGTAACTAAACTATCAAAACCGAAAGTATTACCTCTCTCTGTTAATAAGATATTTTTATTACCACTTTCTTCTAGTTTATTAATGATATTTTCTACTTTATAAGGAGATAGAAATTGTCCTTTTTTAACGTTCACTACTTTGCCAGTTTGCGCTGCTGCAACTAATAAATCAGTTTGCCTACAAAGGAATGCTGGAATTTGAATAATATCTACAACATCGCTAACTACATTGGCATGTTCAGGTAGATGAATATCTGAAGTGACCGGAATGTTAAAGTTGTTTTTGATTTCTTCTAAAATCTTTAATCCAGCATCTAAACCATCTCCTCTAAATGATGAAATAGATGTCCTGTTAGCCTTATCAAAAGAGCTCTTAAAAACAAATGGGATATTTAGCTTAGATGTAATTTCAGTTATTTTTTCAGCAATGCCGAAACAATGATCTCTGCTTTCAATTACACATGGACCTCCAATGAAAGGTATAGCGCTATCTCCAAAAATAATGTTATCTAGCTTTACTTTATTCATATTTAATTCTTGCTATTCTTTAGCGAAGCTTTAACAAACTCTCTAAAGAGAGGATGTGCTTTATCGACTCTACTTTTTAATTCTGGGTGAAATTGACATCCAACAAACCATGGATGATTTTTTAATTCAATTATTTCTACCACTCCTAATTTTTTATTCATACCAGAGAAAATTAACCCATTTTTTTCCATTTTGGAGACATATTTATTATTTACTTCAAATCTATGTCTATGTCTTTCGCTAATAGTCTTTTTACGATAAATAGAATATGCTTTAGTACCAGTTGAAATCTCGCAATCATAAGAACCTAATCTCATTGTTCCTCCCTTCAACTTAATCGCCCTTTGGGATTCCATGAGATCAATAACCTTATTTTTGGATTTGGGTTTAAACTCAGAACTGTTAGCATCATTTATTTTACAAACATTTCGCGCATAATCAATAACTGCACATTGTAATCCTAAACATATACCAAGAAAAGGAATATTATTTTCTCTTGCAAATTTTGAAGTTAAAATTTTTCCTTCTGCGCCCCTTAATCCAAATCCACCAGGCAATAAAATACCATCAATATCTTTAAAAGATTTTGCTGCATCTTTATCATTTTTGATTTTTTCAGTATTAACCCACACAACTTTGACCTTTGTGTTATTTTCTACGCCAGCATGAATGAATGATTCAGTAATACTTTTATAAGCATCATGTAATTCGGTATATTTACCGCACATAGCAATTTTAATTTCACTATCTGGATTTTTATAAGTCTTAATAAAACTTTGGAGCTTTTTGATCGATGGCTTATTTTTTAGTCCCAAACGGTTACAAATCATTTTAGTAATATTTTGATTTTCAAGAAGTAATGGGACCTCATAAATACTAGATACGTCTTTATTTTCAATAACGTGTTCAGGCTTTACATTACAAAATAAAGCTAATTTTTCTCTTATTTCTTGGCTTATCTCATTTTGAGTTCTACAAAAGATAAAGTCTGGCGAAAGACCAATCTCTCTTAATTTCATTACAGAATGTTGAGTAGGCTTTGTTTTAAGTTCACCGCTAGCATCAATAAATGGCAATAATGTTAAATGAATGATTAAGGAATTATGATAACCAACTTCTAGAGAAAGTTGACGAATAGCCTCTAGAAATGGTAAACTTTCTATATCACCAACTGTTCCTCCTACCTCACAAATTACAATATCATATTTTTTTGAATCAGATAATGCGTTCATCCTATTTTTGATTTCATCAGTTATGTGAGGAATTACTTGTACAGTTTCTCCTAAATAACTTCCTGAACGCTCCTTATCTAATACTGTACTATAGATTTGTCCAGCAGTTGCATTATTCTTACTAGACATATTCTCATCAATAAATCTTTCATAATGACCTAAATCTAAATCTGTCTCCGAACCATCATCCAAAACAAATACTTCTCCATGTTGATATGGATTCATAGTACCAGGGTCTACATTTAGATAGGGATCAAGTTTTAAAATATTAACTTTTAATCCTGCACTTTTTAAAAGATAACCTACAGAAGAGGCAGAAATCCCTTTTCCTAAACCGGACATTACACCACCAAGAACAAATATGAATTTAGTTTTCATAATTTTTTAAGTCTTCTTTAACGTCGATACTTCTATGGCTAAAATCACTAATTAATAGTTTAATTGCAATATTATTATCTAGTGCTCTTAATTGTTCTAATCTATGATATTTTTCATTGTCAGATTGAGCAAGTGAAGTAAATAAATTTAAAGTATTTTTTCTATATGCATAAATACCAATATGCCTATAATAAGTTAAATCAGGATTCAAATTATTCCTTATAAAGGATATGGCATTATTTTCTTTATTCAAATTAACTTTCACTACATTATCATTATTTAAATCATCTTCATTCAAGTCAGTAGATGCAATTGAAGCCATTTCTACGCCAGGATCTTCAAATAATGTAATAAGTTGGTCAATCAACAATGGATCTATTCCAGGTTCATCCCCCTGAATATTAACAACAACATCACAATCAAATTTATTAGCAACCTCAGCTACACGATCAGTACCAGATTGATGTTTATCTGATGTCATTATTACATTTGGACAATTAATTGCATTTTTAGTTTTTTCTGAATCAACAGCAACAATTACTTTGTCTAATAAGTTTGACTGAACAGTTTTATCATAAACATGTTCAATAATTGGTTTACCTTTTAGAGGGAAGATGACTTTGCTAGGGAATCGAGTGGAGTTTAATCTTGCAGGAATAACGCCAATAATCACTGGCTGTCCTTTTTAACTGTTAAGGGGACTTCAATATAATCAGAATTAGAACTTGGGCTGTTTGCTAATACATCTTTTTTATCCAATGGAGATTCATAATTATCCTCTCTTAAAGAGTTTTTCATATCATGAACATTATATAACTCTTCAACATTCTCAGTATCTATCTCATTTAATGTATCCATGTAATTAAGAATATTATTCATATCTTGAGTGCGTTTTTTGAGTTCTTCACTGGTTAAAGATAACCTTGATAGTTCAGCCATTTTCTTTACTTCTTGTTCTGAAATTTTATTTTTTTTAGACATAAATTATTGTGACAATTTAGATGATTAGAAAGACTACATCAAGAAAAAGGCCATGAAACTTAATCGTATCTCATTGAATCTATTGGATTCAATTTTGATGCTTTAATTGCTGGATAAAGGCCAAATATTATACCCATAGTAGCACAAATTTGCAGGCTGTATAACACCCATTCATATGGGATTACTGGATCTTGTTCAAGGAAGGTAGCAACTATATTCCCAAAAGATAGTCCTAAAATAATCCCAACAATTCCACCTAGAATTGAAATTAAAATTGCTTCAATTAAGAATTGTAAAAAAATATCTACTCTTCTTGCGCCAAGAGCTTTTCTAATACCAATCTCTTTAATTCTTTCTGTTAAAGAAACTAGCATAATA